>DATDJA010000437.1:0-8842 GCA_036520795.1 Candidatus Limnocylindrales bacterium | reverse complement strand
CCTGCCCTGGGGCGCGCCGGTCGAGCTGCCCGCGGGCGACCTGGTCGGACGGACGCTGGCCGGCGGCCCGGCCGACCCCGCCGCGCTGGAGCGACCGGCGCGCGGCGGTGGCCGGCGTGGCGGCTCACGGAGCGGCGGGGGAGCCCGCCGCGGGGGCCGGGGCGCAGGCACCTCGCGGTCCGGAGCCGGGACGCGGCGCTCGGGCGAGTGATCCCCGGCCCCACGCCGCGGCGCGTCACGGGGGGCGGTTGCTCCCCACAATGGGCAAATGGCTGACGACGTGACCGGCGACGAGGCGCTGCGCCGCTTCGTCCGCTCGCTCGAGGCGCGCGACACGTCGCCGCACACGCGGCGCTCGTACGAGGCGACGGTCGTCGCGTACCTGGACTGGCTGGCGGCCCAGGATGCCGACTGGCGGTCCCCCGGGCGGGCGGTCCTGCGCGGCTATCTCGCCGAGCTCGGTACCGGGCGCGCACGGTCGTCCGTCGCCCAGCGCCTCGCTGCATTGCGGGCGTTCCACCGCTACGCCGCGAGGTCGGGGCTCGCGCCCGGCGATCCATGGGGCGCGATCGCCACGCCCCGGCAGCCGCGCCGCCTCCCGCGGGTGCTCGAGGTCGACCAGGTCGAGCGGCTGATCGCCGTGGTCGAGGCGGACCTCGACGCCGCGGACGCCGCCACGGGCCGCGGTCACGACCCGGACGGCACGCGGGCCATCGCGCTGCGTGACCGGGCGCTCGTCGAGACGGCATACGCAGCCGGGCTGCGGATCAGTGAGCTGGCTGCGGCCGAGCTCGGCAACCTGGACCTGCGGCGCGGGGAGCTCCGGGTGCTCGGCAAGGGGCGCAAGGAGCGCATCGGGCTCCTCGGCCGCCCGGCCCGGGACGCGCTCGAGGCCTACCTCGCGGAGGGACGGCCCGTCCTGGCCGCCCGGCGATCGCCTCTGGACGAACCGACGACGGCGGTCTTCCTCAACCACCTTGGCGCGCCGCTGGGTGTCCGCGGCCTGCGTGGGCGCCTCGACCGTCTCCGGCGCCTCGCCGGGCTGCCGGAGGGCGTCAGCCCGCACACGCTGCGCCACAGCTTCGCAACGCACCTGCTCGAGGGCGGCGCGGACCTGCGCGTCGTGCAGGAGCTGCTGGGCCACGAAAGCCTCGCGACGACGCAGGTGTACACCCACGTGTCGCCCGCGCGGCTGCAGGAGGCGTACCGGCTCGCCCACCCGAGGGCTCGCAACTCGTGAGCGACGACCCGACGACGTTCCTCGACGTCGTGGAGCCACCGGAGGCGACGGCGGCCGCCCCGGGCCAGGCGGCGACGAGCCGGGCAGGCGGGGCCACCCTCGCCCTGGCCCGCGCCGGGCTCATCGTCACGGTCGCGTTCCTGATCTCGCGGATCCTCGGCTACGTCCGCTACGTGGCGATCGCCGCCGCGGTGCCCGACGCCGGGCAGCTCGACGCGTTCTTCGCCGCGTTCCGGATCCCGGACTTCCTGTTTCAGCTCGTCGCCGCGGGTGCGCTCTCGTCCGCGCTGATCCCGATCATCGCCGGGCTGCTGGCGAACGAGGAGGAGGCGCGGGCGTGGCGCGTCGTCTCGAGCGTGACGACGCTGATGCTCGGGACCCTCGCGATCCTGGCGGCCGTGGTCCTGCTGCTCGCGCCCGGGCTGGTGGCGACGATCACCCCCGGCTTCGACGCCGAGAGCCTCGCCCTGACGACCGAGCTGACCCGGATCATGGTCCTCGCGCCCCTGTTCCTCGCGGCGGGCGCCGTGGCGACGAGCGTCCTCAACGCCCGCGGGCGGTTCGGGGCGGCGGCCATGGCGCCGCTCGCGTACAACCTCGGCATCATCGGTGGGGCGCTGTTCCTCGTTCCGGCGTTCGGCGTCGCCGGGCTGGCGATCGGCGTGGTCCTCGGGGCGGCCGGCCACCTGCTCGTCCAGGTCCCGACCATGCGGCGCATCGGCGCCAGGATCCGCCCGCGGATGGACCTCGGCGACCCGCAGGCGCGACGGACGCTGGTCCTGATGGCGCCGCGGGCGCTCGGCCTCGGCGCGACCCAGGTCGTGTTCCTGGTCATGACGAGCCTCGCGTCGACGCTCCCGACCGGGTCGATCACGATCTTCAACTTCGCGTTCGCCATCCTCCAGATCCCGATCGGGGTGATCGGGGTGCCGCTGGGGATCGTGCTGCTGCCATCGCTCGCGCGCCAGGCGGCGACCGGGGGCATGGACGCGTTCCGGCACCTGCTCGTCCGCGGGCTGTCCACGCTCGCCTGGGTGATGATCGCGATCACGGCGCTCGGGATCGCCCTCGCCCACGACGTCGTCCAGCTGCTGTTCGGCTTCGTCGGTGTCGGCCAGACCGCGCTCGACGAGACCGGCACCACGCTCGCGATCTTCCTCGTCGGGCTGACCGCCCACTCCCTGATCGCGGTGCTCGCTCGCGCGTTCTACGCCCTCCAGGACACCGCGACGCCGGTCCTCGCCGCCCTCATCGCCGTCGGCGTGAACATCCTCGTGGCGACGGTGCTGGTCGGGCCACTGGGCCTCGATGGGCTGGCGGTCGCGATCGCGACGGCCGCGTGGCTCGAGACGCTGGCCCTCGTGCTCCTGCTGAAGCGCCGGCTGCCGACCCTCGAGCTCGGACACGTCGCGAGCGTGATGGTCCGCACGCTGATCGTCGCCGTCGTGGGCGGTGCCGTCGCGTGGGCGGTCACGCGTGGGCTCGAGACCGCGTTCGGGACGGATCCCGGGTTCGTGCGGCTGCTCGTGCAGATGGCCCTGGCGACCGCCGCCGGCGGGCTCGTGATCCTGGCGGGATCCCTCGCGTTGCGGATCGAGGAGCCGCGGCTTATCGTCGGGGTCGTGGTCGACCTCGTGCGCCGCCGCGGCCGCTCATGACGGCCGCCTGGGACGCCTTCGTCGAGGCCAACCCTCTTGGCTCCTACCTCCAGCTCTCCGGCTGGGCGGCCGTGAAGGCGGTCAACGGCTGGGACGTGAGACGGCTCCACGCCCCCGGTGCCGGCACCGGCGACGGGATCGGCGCACAGGTCCTCCTCCGGCGACCCGGGCCGCTGCCGTGGGCCTTCGCCTACGCGCCGCGTGGGCCCGTGCTCGACCGCTGGGATCCCGAGGCAATCGCCCGCTTCACCGAGCTCGCCAGAGCCGGCCTCCGCTCCGGTGGCGAAGGCCCGGGCCGCGTCAGCCACCTGCGGATCGATCCGGAGATCGAGCGGGGCGCCGGTCCCGACGCCGGCGGCGCCGTCGCGGCAGGGCTCGCGGCGGCCGGCTGGGAAGCGACGACGCCGGTTCAGCCCATCTCGACGCGGGTCATCGATCTCGGCGCCGATGAGGCCGCCCTGTGGGGCGACCTGCGCAAGAAGTGGCGCCAGTACGTCAACAAGGCGCGGACCGGCGGCGTGCGGGTCGTCGACGCCGGGCCGGAGCGCCTCGACGACTTCTACCGCATCTACCGCGAGACGGCGGACCGGGCGGGCTTCCTCATTCGTGCCCAGTCGGCCTACCGCGACGTCTGGGACGCGTTCGGACCGTCCGGCCACGCTCGCCTCCTGTTCGCCGAGCTCGCCGACGGGACCCCCGTCGCGACCCTGTTCCTGGTCCGATCGGGCTCGCGCGTGGTCGAGCCCTACGGCGGCATGACCGAGGCGGGCGCCGACAGTCGCGCCAACTACCTCCTCAAGTGGGAGGCGATCCGCAGCTCGAAGGAGGCGGGCGCCTCGACCTACGACCTGTGGGGGCTCGCCCACGCCGGGATCGCCCACTTCAAGACGGGCTTCGGGGGCCGCGAGGTCGCCTATCTCGGTGCCTTCGACCTCGTGCTCGATCCGCTCGGGCGCCGCACCTACTCGATCGCGCTGCGGACGCGCGTTCGGCTGGCCCGCCTGCGCCACGGACTGCGGGCCGACGGATCGACCGCGGCCGGCTACGCGGGCGACGGCGACGGGCAGCGCCCGAACGCGCCGGGCACGTCCGACGCGGGGGGCGACGGGTGACGCTCGCGGTCGGGGAGCTCGATGGTGCCGCGCTCGACGACTGGGACGCGCGGGCCGTCGACGTCCCGGGTGGGCATGTCCTCCAGTCGCGGGCCTGGGCGGAGCATCGGGCGGCCCAGGGGTGGCAACCGCGGTTCCTTGCGATCGGCGAGGGCCGGGCGCTTGCGCTCACCCGCCGCTGGCCACTGGTCGGGGGCGGGTCGGCGTACCTGCCCCGCGGCCCCGTCGGACCGGGGCGTCCCTGGACCGGCGACGCCTCGGGTCGCGAGACCGGAGCGGCCCTCGTGGCCGCGGCGGCCCACCTCCAGGCCGCGGGCATCGACGTCGTCGCGGCCGACCCGGAGGTGAGCGCGGACGATGCGGGCTACGGCGAGGCCCTGGCGGCCGCCGGCTTTCGCGCGATCGCCGAGATCCAGCCGTCGCGCCACCGGATGGCGCTGGACCTGCCCGAAGACGGCGACGCCGAGGCCGTGATGGCCGGCGTCGCGAAGGCGACGCGCCAGCGGATCCGGCGCGCGGAGCGGGACGGGGTGGCGGTGCTCCGCTGGGATCGCGCTTCGAGCGGAGGCTCGCTCGATGGCGCCGCGCCGGCAACGGAGCCGCCGGAGACCGCGTTCGGGCGCTTCTACGAGCTGCTCCGGGCCACCGGCGACCGGCGAGGCTTCGGGTTCGGCGGTCCCGCCGAGTTCGTGACCTGGTGGCTGCGAGCGCTGGCGTCCGGCCACCTCGTCTACCTCGAGGCCCGCGAGGGCGCGGCGGACGGCGACGTGCTGGGCGGTCTCGTGCTGTACCGGCACGGCCGGCGCCTGTCCACGGCGCACTCCGCGGATCGCGCGGAGCGCCGCCACGACCACCCGGGCGCGATGCACCTGCTCCGCTGGCGGGCCATCGAGCTCGCGCTCGCCGAGCGACGGAGCGAGATGGACCTGGGCGGGGTGGACGTCGCCGGCGCGCGACGCGAGCCGCTGCCCGGCGAGCCGACCTACGGCCTGTTCGAGCACAAGCGCTCCTTCGGCGCGACCTGGGTCCCCCTCGCCGGCGCCCACGAGCGCGTCACGCGTGCGTGGCGCTACGCCGCCGGACGCGCCGCCGCCCGCGCTGGCCGGGCCGTGGGGCGGGGGGCCGGGGCGTGAGCGCGGACCCGACGGGCGGGCGCGTCGCCGACCTGATCGCCGCTGCGGAGCCCTCCGGGACACGGTCGCTGGGCGACCTCGTCACCCGACTGCGTGCCGCCGACCTCGTCCGGAGCGCCCGGCGGGACGACCTGCCGGTCGGGGCCGCCGGGCTGGCCGACATCGACGTCGCCGGCGTCACGGACGACTCCCGGGGCGTCAGGCCCGGGAGCCTGTTCGTGGCCGTGCCCGGGTTCCACGTCGACGGCCACGACTTCGTCGCGGGCGCCGCAGCGGCGGGCGCGGCAGCCGCGATCGTCGAGCGCCCGGTCCCGGGGACACCGCTGCCCCAGCTCATCGTGTCCTCGGCGCGCGCCGCCCTCGCCCGGTCGGCCGCCTGGTGGTACGGCGACCCGACAAAGACCATCGGGACGGTCGGGATCACCGGCACGGACGGCAAGACGACGACCTCCTTCCTCGCGGTCGCGGCGCTCGAGGCGGCGGGGTTGTCCGCGGGCCTGGTCGGGACGGTCGAGACCAAGGTCGGCGCCATCCGCGAGCGGCATGCCGCCCACGTGACCACGCCCGGCGCGCCGGAGCTCCAGGCGACGATCGCGGCGATGACCCGCGCCGGCAACCAGGTGGCCGTCATCGAGACGACCTCGCACGCGCTCGAGCTCGACCGCGTACTGGGCGTGGCCTGGGACGCCGCGATCTTCACGAACCTCACCCACGAGCATCTCGAGCTCCACGGCTCATTCGAGGCGTACCGGGCCGCCAAGCTGCGGCTGTTCAAGGGTCTCGCCGGCGGCGGCGGCGACCCGTCCAACCCGGGCAAGGTCGTCGGCGGACGGCCATGGCCCAAGGTCGCGATCGTGAACAGGGACGACCCGGCCGCCTCCTGGTTCGAGTCGGCGGCGCACGAGGCGGGCGCCACGGTGATGACCTACGGCACCGATCCCTCCGCGGGCGTGCGCGTGACGGGGGTCGAGGAGGACGCCAGGCGCCTCCGCGTCGTGTATGTCGCGCCGTCGGGGGCGGCCCAGCTGGACCTCCGGCTGGCCGGCCGCTTCAACGTCCACAACGCGCTCGCGGTGGTCGCGCTGGGCGAGGCCCTGGGCCTCGATCCCGCGGCCGTCCGGGAGGGCCTGGTCTCGGTCGAGGGTGTGCCCGGGCGCATGGAGCGGATCGACGAGGGCCAGCCGTTCGCCGTGATCGTCGACTACGCCCACTCGCCGGCGTCGCTCCAGGGCGTGCTCGACCTGCTCGCGCCGGTGGCGGCGGCCGCCGGCGGAGGGCTGGTCGTCGTGTTCGGGTCGGCTGGTGAGCGCGACACGGCCAAGCGGCCGGCAATGGGCCGGATCGCGGCCGAGCGGTGCCGCCTCGTCGTCGCGACCGACGAGGATCCCCGTGGCGAGGACCGCGACGCGATCATCGACGAGATCGTGCGCGGCGCCGAGGCCGCCGGCGCCCGGCGGGGGGTCGACGTGCTCGCCATCGCGGACCGCCGGAACGCGATCGCTGCCGCGTTCGAGCGCGCCGAGCCGGGCGACGTCGTGCTGCTCGCGGGCAAGGGCCACGAGTCGACGATCCTGTACGCCGACGGCCCGCTCCCGTGGGACGAGGCGACAGTCGCGCGCGAGGTGCTCGCGGCGATGGGCCACCGGGGTCGCTGAGCGGATGCGAGGATGCCTGTTCACGCTGCTCCTGGGCGCGGTCGCGATCGGGCTGTTCGTGGTGGTCGTGTTCCCGGCGTTGGTCGCGGGCGCCCTGACGGCGGGCGTCGAGGCCGCCGGGTTGCAGTCCGAATCCACCGTCGTGACGGTGACCAGCGATCCACCAACTGACCTGCTGGGCATGCACGCGGACCAGGTGCGGATCCGGGCGTCGGACGCGACCTTCCGGGGCATGGAGATCGCCAACCTCGACGTGACGCTGCACGACCTGCGGTTCGTGGACCGGACCGCCCGATCGATCGACGGGTTCCTGGACGGCATGGTCGTTCCGGACGTCGGTGGCCGCGAGCTCGCGCTCGACTCGGTCCGGCTCAGCGGTGGTGGCGAGACCGTGATCGCGACGACCCGGATCGCGGGTGCCCAGGTGGAGGGCCTGATCGCCGACGGGATCGAGGCCAAGCTCGGCAAGCGTCCGACGTCGGTGGCGCTCACGGTCCCGGACCGGCTCACCGTCCGCCTCGACGGTACGGTCAGGGGCCGGCTGATCGTCTCGCCCTCGGGCGACCTGCAGCTGCGCATCACGAACGGGCCGGCCGAGGGCCTGGTCGTCACACTGCTGCGCGGCGGTGTCGACGTCCCGCTCCGGCTGACCGAGGCCGCCGTCAGCCCCGCGGGCGACCTCGAGCTGACCGGCGAGCTGGCGGTGAGCCTGCTGGGATGATCGGCGACGAACGTCCGGGGCGCGAGCCCGTGCGTGAGGCAGGGGTAGACTCCGCGCATGGCTGAACCCGTCGTCCGCGATCCCGAGGTGCCCGTCGCGGCGTCGTCGGGCGCGACCGCGACGAGGCGGCGTGGCCCCCGCCGGGGCGGAGCGGCCGGTGCGCAGGTGGCACCCAAGGACTGGGATCTCGACGGGCTGCGGGCGGCCCTCCTCGCCGAGCTGAGGCGCCAGCACCCGCAGGCCAACCTCGATCCCGTGGAGCGCGCGTTCGACCTCGCCGTCGATGCCCACGCGTCCCAGGTCCGCGCGTCGGGCGAACCGTACGTCACCCACCCCATCGCGTCGGCGCAGATCCTCGCCGATCTCGGCATCGACCCGGTCGCCGTCACCGCCGCGCTGCTGCACGACGTCCCTGAGGACACCGAGTACAGCCTCGCCGACGTCGAGGACCGCTTCGGCCCCGAGGTCGCCCACCTCGTGGACGGCGTCACCAAGCTGTCCAAGTTCAGCACCCACAGCCACGAGCAGCAGCAGGCCGAGAACATCCGCAAGATGTTCCTCGCGATGGCGGACGACATCCGCGTCGTCCTGATCAAGCTCGCCGACCGCCTGCACAACATGCGCACCCTCGGCGCGCTGGCGATCGAGAAGCAGCAGCGGATCGCCCGCCAGACCATGGAGATCTACGCGCCGCTCGCGGAGCGGCTCGGGATCTGGCAGATGAAGTGGGAGCTCGAGGACCTCGCGTTCAAGGCGCTCGAGCCCGAGGCGTTCCGCGAGCTCGCCCGGCAGCTCGACACCCGGCGCAAGGGCCGCGAGAGCTACATCGAGCGGGCGATCGAGGAGCTGCGGCCGCGCCTCGCCGATGCCGGCATCGAGGCCGAGCTCCAGGGCCGCCCCAAGCACATCTACAGCATCTGGAAGAAGATGCAGCGCAAGAGCGCGGAGTTCGGCGAGATCTACGACGTCTACGCCATCCGCCTGCTGGTCGACGAGGTCCGCGACTGCTACGCGGCGCTGGGCATCGTGCACGCGCTGTGGCGCCCGATCCCGGGCCAGTTCGACGACTACATCGCGGTCCCCAAGAACAACCTCTACCAGTCGCTCCACACCGCCGTGATCGCGCTCGACGGCAAACCGCTCGAGATCCAGATCCGGACCCACGCGATGCACCAGGTCTCGGAGGTCGGGATCGCCGCCCACTGGCGGTACAAGGAAGGGTCGAAGGCCGAGCGCGACTACGACGCCAAGCTCGCCTGGCTGCGCCAGCTGATGGAGTGGCAGCGCGACGTCAGCGAGTCCGATGCCACCGAGTTCGTCGAG
>DATDJA010000436.1:0-5483 GCA_036520795.1 Candidatus Limnocylindrales bacterium | reverse complement strand
TTCCTGTCATTCAGCCTGCCCCTGCACCGGGCCGTCCTGGAGGCCGTGGTCGCACGCGATCCGGCGGGTGCCGACGAGGCGATGCGCAACCTGATCGCCGAGTCACGGCGCCAGATCCTTGATGCGATGAACGCGGACCGTACGCCGATCGGCACCCGCTGACCGGCGAACGTCCCGGTTCAGTGCCGTCCGTCTGGTTCGCCGACCCAGGCAGGGAAGTTGGCGACGAGGAAGTCGCGATACCGTCGGTACGACGACTCCGTCGGCGACTCCCATGGCGGCAGCAGGTGGAGCGGGAAGTCGGGCTCGGCGACCTTCGCCACGATCTTGTCGTAGGTCCCGTCGATCCGTGGCTCCGTCCCCACGCAGGCGCGCAGCTCCACCAGCATTGCGGCCAGCTCGCGGTGGAGTGACGCCAGGCGCACCAGGTCCCCGGCCACGGCGGCGTCGTAGTACTGCCGCGTGCGTGCCGCGTTCGACGTGGCGACGGAGGCGAGGAGGCCGGGCTCGCCGATCGGGCAGGCGGCGTAGAACCCGAGCTCGGTCAGGAAGTGCCGGAGCATCGGTACCTGCAACAGCAGGCCGGCGATCAGCTCGGGGTCACCGCCGCCGTACTTCGTGGCCACCAGGTTCGGATGATCCCCAGCGATGGGCACGTAGTCCGCCGCTCGCAGGATCCGGCCGGCTCGCGCCAGGTTGTAGTGGAGGAACTGCAGGGTCGGGAACTGGCCGCAGACCGTGTCGAAGAACGCGCGGACGTCGCGATCCGTCATCGTTCCCCAGCTGGGCAGCGAGATCTGGAATGTCGAGCAGCCAAGGCCCGCCGCGAACGTGATGCGCTCGACAACCGTGGCGATCGACACGTTGACCACGCCGACCATCGGCGAAACGCCCTGGGCGTGCGCTTCGGACAGGAATGTTCGCGTGATCCGCTCGAAGTCGGAGGTGGCGACCGCGTGCCCCTCTCCGGCGGTTCCGAAGATATAGAGGTCGTTGATCCCGCCGGCCACCAGGCGGGCGATGCTCCCCCGGAACGACGCCTCATCGAACCTGTCGGCATCCGTCCACGGCACGCAGCAGGTGG
This sequence comes from Candidatus Limnocylindrales bacterium, assembly GCA_036520795.1. Taxonomy (GTDB): domain Bacteria; phylum Chloroflexota; class Limnocylindria; order Limnocylindrales; family CSP1-4; genus CAIXZV01. The sequence continues at coordinate 4,399 of DATDJA010000436.1, read as the reverse complement.
CAAGGACGGTCCGCCGATATCGCGCCGCCGTCACAGCACCCGGTGGCGGGCGAAGGCGTCCGCCAGCAGCGAGCCGGCCTCGATGTCTGCCCGCATCGTGTTCTCGGCGTCGTGCTTCGCGAACGCGAGGTCGAGCACCTCCTGGGCGCGGGCCTCGGGCACGACCACGATCCCGTCGATGTCCCCGAACACCAGGTCGCCGTCGTGGATCTCGACGCCGCCGACGACGCTCACGGTGAGGTCCGGCACAACCTCCAGGCGACCCAGCGAGTCCATCGGGCTGAACCCGCGGTTGAAGACCGGATAGCGCATCGCCGCGATCTTGACCGTGTCCCGGATGTTCCCGTCGACGAGGGCCCCGCGGGCGCCGCGCGCACGTGCCGCGGTCGAGAACAGCTCGCCCCACAGGCCGCAACCGGGGTCTCGCCCGATGGTCGAGATGACGAGGTCGTCCGGCCGAAGGCGATCGAGCGCCTCGATCTGGCGGGCGTACGGCGACATCGGCTGCCAGCCTGTTGCTTCGGCGTGCATGATCCGCGCGTTGCCGCACAGCACGGCCCCGTCCCACGCGGGTCGGATGCCCGGCTGCACGACCCTCGAGACGAGGCCGAGGCGGTCACACGCGTCGGACAGGAGGCCGCTGTACAGCTCCGCGGCGACGCGATCCAGCAGGTCGGTGGCGGTCATCGGCGCTCCTCGAAGACGTACTGGTTGCCGGGACGGTAGGGATAGCGCGCCTCGAGCTCGGGGGTCAACTGGAGTCCGAGCCCTGGCGTCCGTGGCGCGAGAACGGCACCCTCCACGACCACCAACGGTTCGACCATCAGGGCGTCGATCAGCGGGTTCGGCTGGCTCGGATATTCGAGCCAGGTGCAGTTGGGCATCGCGAATGCCGCGTGGTAGTTGCCCATCACGGACCCTCCGCTCCCCCACGCGTGGACCGCGACGGCGACGCCCGCCTCCGCCGCGAGCGCCCCCGCGGCGAGGACCGGGCTGATCCCACCCAGCCACGCGGCGTCGGGCTGGAGGATGTCGATCGCCTCGGCCTGGAGGAAGGCGCGGACCTCGCCCTCGGTCGTGCAGCTCTCGCCGCCGGCAATGGGGATGTCGAGCGCGCGACGGCACGCGGCGTACCCCTCGACGTCCCAGGCGGCACACGGTTCCTCGTACCACAGGAGGTCCAGGTCCTCGAGCCGCCTGCCGGCGGCGATCGCCTGGTCCGCGGTCCACGGCCGCGGGTTCGAGCCCTGGACGGCGTCGACCGCCAGGCGGACCCGAGGGCCGAGCCGGGCCGCCGCGGACTGCGCCTTCGCCCGGTCCTCCTCCGGCGACACACCGGTCCGGATCTTCATCGCCCGAAAGTCCTCGACGCGGACCGAGGCCGCCTCGGCCGCGAGGCGGGTCGGGTCGGTGTCCACCCCCCCGCTCGCGTATCGGGGCAGCGCCTCGTGACACGCACCCCCCAGGAGATCGACCACCGGTCTGCCGGCCAGCTTGCCGCACAGGTCCCAGAGCGCCATCTCGATCGCCGACAGGGTGGCGATCGCGATCCCGTTTCGTCCCCAGTAGAGCGTCCGTGAGCGACATCGGGCGGCGAGCTCGTCGACCCGGCTCGGATCCTCGCCGATGAGCCCGGGGGCATGGAAGTCCACGATCGCGCGGACGACATCGGGCGCGAACACGCCTGCGTAGGACTCGCCTACACCCGTGACGCCTGCGTCGGTGGCGATCTCGACCAGCGCGGCGGTCACGCCAGGCAGTCGCCCGCCGGACCAGCCCGGCGTGTCGTCGGGCGGGTAGACATGGCTCAACAGCACGGGCCGGACCGTGGTGATGCGGGTGCCACGCGCCTCGACCACGTCACCCGGCGTGGGGCGGGTCCCTTGGAACATCCGGTCTCCTCAGCCCAGCCCGCGCCGCATCAGCCGTGGGTCGCGCCGGGGCGCTCGACCGCTGTGCTCCCGACAAGGAAGTCGAGGTCGCAGCCACGGTCCGCCTGCATCACGCTCCGGCGATACAGATCGCGATAGCCCCGGTCGATCGACGACGGACGAGGGTTCCACGCCGTTCGTCGGGCGGCCAGCTCGTCGTCCGGGACCAGCAGGTCGAGACGGCGGCCCGCGGTGTCGAGGCGGATGGTGTCGCCCGTCTGGACGAGGCCGAGCGGGCCACCGACGGCGGACTCCGGGGCGACGTGGAGCACGACGGTGCCGAACCCGGTGCCGCTCATCCGGGCGTCGCTGATGCGGACCATGTCGCGCACGCCCGCCTGGAGCAGCCGGGTCGGGATCGGCAGGTGCCCCGCCTCCGGCATGCCCGGAGCGCCGACTGGCCCGCCGTTCTGCAGCACGAGCACGTCGTCGGCGCCGATCTCGAGGTCGGGGTCGTCGATCCGGCGGAACAGGTCCGCGACGTCGTGGAACACGACCGCCCGGCCCTCGTGCTGGAGGAGGCGCTCGCTGGCCGCCGAGCGCTTCAGCACCGCGCCGTCGGGGCACAGGCTCCCCCGCAGCACGACCAGGTTGCCGGCGGCGTCGAGGGCCTGGTCTCGTGGCCGGATGACGTTGTCGTCGATGACCGTCGCCCCGGCGAGGCCCTCGCCCAGGGTCCCGCCGGACACCGTGAGGGCATCGAGGTGCAGCCGGTCCGTGATCTGCGCCATGGCTGCAGGCAGGCCGCCGGCGTAGTAGAAGTCCTCCATGAGGTGCGTGCCCGCGGGCTTGATATTGACGAGGACCGGCGTCTGCGCCGACCGCTCGTCGAACGCCTCAAGGGGCAGTTCGATGCCCACCCGGCCGGCCATCGCGACGAGGTGGATCACGGCGTTGGTCGAGCCGCCGATGAGGTGCAGCGTCCGGATCGCGTTCTCGAACGCCTCGCGGGTCATGATGTCCGACGGCCGGATTCCGGCAGCGACCAGGTCCACGATCTGGGCGCCGGCCCGTTCGGCAAGCTGGCCGCGGCGGGAGTCGACGGCGGGGACGGCGGCACTGCCGATCGGCGCCATCCCGATCGCCTCCGTGAGGCAGGCCATCGTCGACGCCGTGCCCATCGGCGAGCAGTGCCCGGCGCTGCGGACCATGCCGACCTCGATCTCCTGCCAGTCCTCCTCGGTGATCCGGCCGCCGCGCAGGTCGTCGTGGAGGCGCCAGCAGTCGGTGCAGGCACCGATCTCCTCGTTTCGCCAGCGGCCGCTCAGCTGCGGGCCGCCGGTCACCATCAGCGCCGGCACGTTCGCGCTTGCCGCCCCCATCAGGGAGGCCGGGATCGTCTTGTCACAGCCGGCGATCAGGACTACGCCGTCGACGGGGTTGGCCCGGATCAGCTCCTCGACGGCCATCGCCATGAGGTTCCGGTAGAGCATCGTGGTCGGCTTCATGATCGGCTCGCCCAGGGAGATCACCGGGATCTCGACGGGGAACCCACCGGCGCGAAGCACGCCCTCCCTGACGTGCGTCGCGAGCTCGCGCATGTGCGCGTTGCAGCCGGCCACTTCGCTCCAGCTGTTGATGATCCCGATGATCGGGCGGCCCATGAAGGCGTCATCCGGCCGTCCCTGCATACGGAACTGCGCCCTGTGGCCGAGGCCGTCGAGGCGCCCGGCATCGAACCAGGCCTGGGTCCGTCGCTCGGTCATTGCGTCCTCCACGCTGCTATTTATCGTATGATATGCCACAGAGCGAGGTGCGATGAAGGAGTTGTTCCCCCTGTTCGGGGTGATCGCCATCCCGCAGACGCCGTTCGACGACGCCGACCGGATCGACATGGACAGCTTCGTGCGCGGGATCGACGATCGGCTCGCGGCCGGCGTTGACGGGCTCCTGGGGCCGGTGGTCGCGAGCGAGGTCGGGCAGCTCACGTTCGCGGAGCGTCGATCGCTGGTCACGCGCATGCTCGAGGTCGTGGCGGGCCGGGTGCCCGTGGTCGTCGGCGCCAGCGCGGACGACCCGGACGACGTGCGCGCGATGGCCGAGTTCGCGACCGGGCTCGGTGCGACTGGCGTCCTCGTCCAGGCGCCCGTCCGGCTGATGAACGACCCCGCGGCGACGGTCGACTACTTCAAGGTGGTCTGCGAGGCGCCAATCCCGATGCTGATGATCCAGGACCTCGAGTGGGGCGGCCCCGGCCTGCCGATCCCGACGATCGTCCGCCTGTTCGACGAGATCGAGCCGTTCCGCTGCATCAAGGTCGAGACGGTTCCCGCAGGGAGCAAGTACACCGCGGTCCTCGAGGCCACCGGCGGGCGCCTCAACGTCTCGGGCGGCTGGGCGGTCCCGCAGCTGATCGAGGCGCTCGACCGGGGCATCCACGGCGTGATGCCGGGTGGCCTGCACTGGGTACTGGTCGAGGTCGTTCGGCGCTACCGCAACGGGGATCGCGCGTCCGCGCGCGACCTGTT
>DATDJA010000435.1:0-3992 GCA_036520795.1 Candidatus Limnocylindrales bacterium | reverse complement strand
AGAGCTGACCGACTTCTTCACCGAGGCCGGCGTCCGGGTTCGCTACCTGCACTCCGACGTCGACACCCTGCGGCGCGTCGAGCTGCTCACCGAGCTGCGGCAGGGCGTCTACGACGTGCTCGTCGGCATCAACCTGCTGCGCGAGGGCCTGGACCTGCCGGAGGTAACGCTGGTCGCGATCCTCGACGCCGACAAGGAGGGGTTCCTCCGCAGCGCCTGGTCCCTGATCCAGATGATCGGCCGGGCGGCGCGCAACACCGGCGGCGAGGTAATCATGTACGCGGACCGGATCACGGAGTCGATGCGGATCGCGATCGACGAGACCGACCGCCGGCGCGCGATCCAGGAGCGTCACAACGCCGAGCACGGGATCGAGCCCCAAACGATCATCAAGGGCATCCATGACATCAACGACCGGCTGCGCGCGGTCGCCGAGAACACGGTCATGTACAGCTCCGAGCGTCGCGAGCGCCAGCTCGCCGACGCCGACAAGGCCGAGGTCGAGCGGCTCGTGGCGCAGATGGAGGCCGAGATGAAGGCCGCCGCGAAGCAGCTCGAGTTCGAGCGCGCGGCGGCCCTGCGCGACGAGATCCAGCAGATCCGGTTGCGAGTGCTCGAGGAAGATGCGTCCGTGGTCGTTGCGCGGGCCGCGGAGCGGGCGGCCCGCGACGCGGCGCTGCCGGCGAAGGAGCGCGCGGCCGCGCATCGCCCCGGCGGCGCCGGGCTGCCGACCGGCGCGCAGTCGTTCGAGGTCACCGAGGTCACGGTGCTCCCCTCGGGCGAGGAGCCCGCGAGCGCGATCGACGAGGACGGCTCCACCGGCGTCGCCGCGGAGCTGTTCCCGGGCATCCGCGACGAGCATGACGACGACGATGGCGGCTGGCAGGCGCGCTGGCTGGACCGGCCGACCTGGGACCGGACCGTGACCCCGAACATCCGGCGTCGGACCGGCGGACGCCCGACGCGTCGAGCCCGCGGGTATTGATCGCCGTCTGACGGTGCGCGTGCGGTGGCGCGGCCGGACCATGGAGGCGCGCGAAATCGGGTCGCAATCGGGCGTCCCAAGGCGTAGGCTGGCGCCCATGAACAGCCTGCCCCGTTCCCGCCGAGCCGTCGCGCGGCTCCTGTCGTCGTTGGCCCTCGTCCTGCTTGCCGTCGCCGCCTGCGGCGGATCGAGCCCGCTCGGAGGCGGCGGCGACCCCGCGTCCGTCGTCAAGGACGCCCTGGCCGTCGTCCAGTCCAAGGACCTCGCCAAGATCGGCGACCTCGCCTGCGCCGCCAAGAAGGACGAGGTCGTCGAGTCGCTCGACTTCTCCAAGGGCATGGAGGGATCGGGTGTCGACAGCCAGCAGGTCCTCGACGCGATGTCGATCGACACGTCAAAGGTGACCGTCGGCACGCCGGTCATCAACGGCGACACGGCGACCGTCCCGCTCAGCGGTTCGATGACGATGAGCGTCGATCCGGCGAAGATGAAGCCGATCGTGAAAGCCCAGCTCGAGGCGGAGGGCCTGCCCGCAGACGACGCTGCGGTCGACGCGATGATGGGCATGGTCAGCGGGTTCACGGGCCAGGACATCCCGATGGACCAATCCATGACGCTCGTCAAGGAGAACGGGGCCTGGAAGATCTGCGAGTGACCCCGCACCCGGCCTCCTAGCGCCAGGCACGGCCCCGGGCACCGTCGCGAGGCGGGTGTTCGGGGCTTCTTGCAGACACGAACACCTGTTCCATTTCGCATCGATCCGGTAGACTGGGCGCGTGCCCCAGGATCGGATCGTCGTGCGCGGAGCGCGCGAGCACAACCTCAAGAACGTCGACGTCGCGTTCCCCCGTGATCGCCTCGTCGTCATCACCGGGCTGTCCGGCAGCGGCAAGAGCAGCCTCGCGTTCGACACCATCTACGCGGAGGGCCAGCGGCGGTACGTCGAGAGCCTGAGCGCCTACGCGCGCCAGTTCCTGGGCCAGATGGAGAAGCCGGACGTCGACCAGATCGACGGGCTGTCGCCGGCGATCTCCATCGACCAGAAGGGCGCATCGCGCAACCCGCGGTCGACGGTCGGCACCGTGACCGAGATCTACGACTACCTGCGGCTGCTGTTCGCGCGCGTCGGCCATCCGCACTGCCCCAAGTGCGGGCGCGAGATCGAGCGCCAGCAGATCAGCCAGATGGTCGACCAGATCCTCGCGCTGCCCGATGGCACACGGCTGCTGGTCCTCGGTCCGCTGATCAAGGACCGCAAGACCGAGGGTGACCGCGTGTTCGAGGGCGCCCGCAAGCAGGGGTTCGTGCGCGTCCGGGTGGACGGCGAGCAGTACGACCTGAGCGACGCGCCCACGCTCGACCGGTACAAGCGCCACACGATCGAGGTCGTGGTCGACCGGTTCGTCGTCAGCCGTGCCGAGGCCCCGGAGACGTGGGAGCGGGATGCGGCGGGACGGCCGATCGATCCGGAGACGGGCCTGGCGCTCCGGGACCCGGACGCCTCGCGCCTCGCCGACTCGATCGAGACCGCGCTTCGGCTGGGCGAGGGCGTCGCCGTCGTCGCCCCGGCGCCGCGCGACGGCGAGGGGACGACGTTCGAGGAGCGGCGGTTCAGCGAGCGCTACAGCTGCCCCTATGACGGGACGATGATCGACGAGCTCGAGCCGCGCAGCTTCTCGTTCAACTCGCCCCACGGCGCGTGCCCCACCTGCACCGGCCTGGGCACCCAGCTGGTCATCGACCCGGAGCTCGTGATCCCGGACCGGTCGAAGAGCATCCGGGCCGGCGCCCTCGTGCCGTGGAACAAGATGCCGACCGAGATCTCGTGGCGGATGAAGATCACGGAGGCCATCTTCACCTCGCGCGGCTGGCGGATCGACACCCCGGTGCGCGACCTGCCCGAGGAGGCGATCGAGTACCTGCTCTATGCGCCGAAGGACGAGAAGGTCGTCGTCCGCTACCGCCACGAGCGCGGCGAGAACAGCTACGTCGCCACGTTCGAGGGCGTCGTCACGAACCTCGAGCGCCGGTTCAAGGAGACCGAGTCCGAGTACATCCGGACCGAGCTCGAGAAGTTCATGGTCCAGAAGCCATGTCCCACGTGCAAGGGACGCCGGCTGCGGCCCGAGGCGCTGGGCGTCACGGTCGACGGACGCAACATCTCCGAGGTCGCGACGCTCTCGGTGACCGATGCGCTGGATTGGGCGGCGGGGCTCGGCGCCCTGATCACGGAGCGCGAGCGGACCATCGCGCGCCAGGTCCTCAAGGAGATCGTGGCGAGGCTGGGCTTCCTGGTCGACGTCGGCCTCGACTACCTGACCGTCGATCGGGCCAGCGTCAGCCTGTCGGGCGGCGAGGCGCAGCGGATCCGCCTGGCGACCCAGATCGGGACCACGCTGATGGGCGTCCTGTACATCCTCGACGAGCCTTCGATCGGGCTCCACCAGCGGGACAACGCGAAGCTGATCGCAACGCTGACCCGGCTGCGCGACCTGGGCAATACCGTCCTCGTCGTCGAGCACGACGAGGAGACGATCCGGACCGCGGACTGGGTCATCGACATCGGGCCTGGCGCCGGCGAGCACGGCGGCGAGATCATCGCCAATGGCACGCTCGATGCGCTGCTCGCGGAGCCGCGCTCGATCACCGGCGCCTTCCTGCGCGGTGAGCGCCAGGTCCCCATCCCAGCCCGCCGGCGCCATGGCAACGGCCGGGCGCTGGTGGTCAAGGGCGCGCGCCAGCACAACCTGCGCGGCATCGACGTCCGCTTCCCGTTGGGCACCTTCATCTCCGTGACCGGTGTCTCGGGCTCCGGCAAGAGCACCCTCGTCGACGAGGTCCTGTACCGCGCCCTCGCCCGCGACCTGACGGGTTCGCGCGAGATCGTCGGCGCCCATGACGCCGTCGAAGGCGTCGAGCACATCGACAAGATCATCGAGATCGACCAGAGCCCCATCGGCCGCACGCCGCGCTCCAACCCGGCCACCTATACGGGCCTGTTCGGGCC
>DATDJA010000434.1:0-2260 GCA_036520795.1 Candidatus Limnocylindrales bacterium | reverse complement strand
CGATCCGGAGCGGGTGCTCGCGGAGATGGCGCGCCGGCTGTCACCGGGCGTCGTGCCGATGGGCCCGCCGCTGGTCACGTCCGAGGAGCAGCACCGGACGCTGCTCGCGGAGATCCTCGCGGAGCACGACGAGGCGATCCTTCGGTCGTTCGTGAGCGACGGCGCCATCTCGTACCGGCGCCTTCGCGAGGCCCTCGCCGCGCAGACGCGACTGGGCTGGGTGCACCCGGTGTACGTCGGGTCGGCGGGGCGAGGGGAGGGGATCGACGCGCTGCTTGCCGGCATCGACGAGCTCCTATCCGGTGAGCGCGGCGATCGCGATGCGGACGTCTCCGGCCGCGTGTTCAAGATCGAGCGGACGCCGGCGGGCGAGCGCGTCGCCTACGTCCGCCTGTTCGCGGGCACCGTGCGGCCGCGCCAGCGGGTGCGGGTCGGCGGGGGCGAGGAGGCGAAGCCGACATCGATCAAGGTGTTCGCGCCGGCCGGAGCGCCGCGGCGTGACGTACTTGCCGCGGGTGAGATGGCCGCGATCCGGGGGCTCGGTGCCGTCCGGGTCGGTGACGCGATCGGTGTGCCGCTTCCCGGTCAGGCGGAGACCGCGCGCTTCCCGCGTCCGGCGCTCGAGGCCGTCGTGTTCCCGCTCCGATCGGAACAGGCCGGCAGCCTGCGGGCGGCCCTCGCGCAGCTCGCCGAGCAGGACCCGCTCATCGACGTCCGCCAGGACGACCACCGCCACGAGATCGCGGTCTCGCTCTACGGCGAGGTTCAGAAGGAGGTCATCGGCGCGACGCTAGAGCGCGACTACGGCATCGCCGCCGACTTCCGCGAGACGACCGTCGTGTGCATCGAGCGCCCGGCCCGGGCGGGGGACGCCGAGGAGATCATCCGGGCGAAGACGCATACCAACATCACCGGCCGGAGCTCGCCGCTGAGCACGAACCCGTTTCTGGCGACCCTGGCGCTGCGGGTCGAGCCTCTCGCGCCGGGCGCTGGCATCGCGTTCCGCGCCGACGTCGAGCACCGCCTCGTCCCCTTGTACCTGTTCAAGACCCCGGAGACGTTCGTCACCCAGATGGAGGCGTACGTCCACGAGGCACTCACCGAGGGGCTGGCAGGCTGGCAGGTGACCGACTGCCTGGTCACGATGACCGACTGCGGCTACTCGTCGCCGGCGACGTCCGCGGCGGACTTCCGGCGCCTGACGCAGCTCGTGCTGATGACGGCGCTCGACCGAGCCGGCACGTGGGTCTGCGAGCCGCTCGCCGATCTCGCGCTCGAGATGCCGACGTCGACCGCCCCCGGTGTGCTTGGCGCACTCGGCCGGCTCGGCGGGCGCGTGACCGGCCAGTTCTCGGCGGGCGGCCTGTCCAAGGCGAGTGCGGTCCTGCCCGTCGCGCGCGTCCGGTCGCTACAGCAGCAGCTCCCGGGCCTGTCGATGGGGGAGGGGATCCTCGAGACCCGCCCCGACGGCTACCAGCCGATCGGCAGCGACCCGCCCCGCCGCGAGCGCTCGGCGCCGAGCCCCCTCGACCGCGACGCCTGGCTCGCGTCCCTCGCCAAGCGCGGGTAGCTCGGCCGACGACGCCGTAGTATCCGTGCGTGAACGGGACCGTGGGCATCGGGGCCGACGCATGATCCCCGAGACGCGGTACGCGCGGCTCGGCGAGTTGCACCTCGCCTACCAGGTCCTCGGCGACGGGCCGCCCGACATCCTGCTACTCGACCAGTGGTTCGGCAACCTCGACGCCCAGTGGGACGTGCCGCCCCTGGCAGCGCTCCGGGAACGGCTGTCGACGTTCGGTCGGCTGATCATGTTCGACAAGCGGGGGACCGGGCTATCGGATCCGATCCCGACGTCGACGCTGCCGACCCTCGAGGAGTTCATGACGGACATCCCGGCCGTGCTCGACACGGTCGGCTGCGAGCGAGCGGCGATGATCGCGAACATCGGCGGCGGCATCCTCGCGATACCTTTCGCCGCCGCGCATCCCGACCGGGTCTCGAGCCTCATCCTCGTCGACTGCTTCGCCCGGTTCCTCGAGGCGCCCGACTTCCCGATCGGAGCGCCCGTCGCCGAGCTGGTTCCGGCACTGGAAATTGCAGAGGACGAAACCGGACGCGGAGTGATGATCGACCTGTTCGCGCCGTCCGTCGCGGGCGATGAGCGCATCCGCCGCGCGTGGGCCCGGTATGAGCGTGGGGCGGCGACGCCCGGCAGCACCAAGGCGATCGTCCGCCTGATCTACGAGAGCGACGTCCG
>DATDJA010000433.1:0-5964 GCA_036520795.1 Candidatus Limnocylindrales bacterium | reverse complement strand
TTCGCGCTCCCGATCTTCTGGTTCGTGCGCGAGCGGCGCCGCCCGGACGAGCGCCCGATCACGAAGGCGGACGTCGCGGATTCGTTCGGGCAGCTCAAGCGCTCGATCGCCCACTCGCGCGAGGTGCCCGGGCTGTGGCGGTTCCTGATCGGCCGCTTCTTCTACTCGGACGCTGTCAACACCGTCATCGTCGTGATGAGCGTGGTCGTGGTGAAGACGATGGGCGTGTCCGAGGCCACGGCCAACGTGATCCTGCTGATGCTGACGTTCGTCGCCATCGTGATGAGCTTCGTCTGGGGCTTCCTCGTCGATCGCAACGGGCCAAAGCTGACGCTGGTGTGGGTGCTCATCTCGTGGGCCGTGGGCCTGATCATCGGCGGGGTCGCGATCGGCTTCGGGCAGGCGGGCCTGGTCCCGTTCCTGGTCGCCGGCGCCATCCTCGGCAGCGGCCTGGGTGGCGTCCAGGTCGCGGATCGGGTCCTGATGGTCCGCCTGTCGCCGCCCGACCGGATCGGCGAGTTCTTCGGGATCTATGGGCTGGTCGGCAAGGGATCGCAGGTGGTGGGCCAGATCCTCTACGGCGCGCTCATCTTCCTGCTGCTGGACAGCTTCGGCAACGGCGCCTACCAGGTGGCCGTGCTGAGCCTGCTGGTCACCATGCTCATCGGGCTGTGGCTGGTGTGGCCGGTCAGCGACCAGTGGTCGGGGTCAGGCGAGCTCGGCGGCGGTCCGCCCACGGACGCCGACGCGCCGCCGCCGCGGCTGTCGCCCGATCGCGCGCCGCTCAGCGATCGCGCGTAGCCGGGGCAACGAAGGACGGCTGCCGGGGACCGGCAGCCGTCATGTGGTGCTCAGGATCGGCGAACGACGCCGGGCTTATGGGTAGGTGAACTTGTCACCGCTGCTGATGATCGACGTGCCACCGGGTGTCGAGACCTGGACGTCGACCGTGCCGGAGCCGGGCGGGACGACGGCGCTGATCACCGTGTCGCTGATGACGTTGAACCCGCCGGAGTTGACCCCACCGAACGTGACGGCATAAGCCTCCGTGAAGTACTTGCCCGTGATCGTCACCGTATTGCCGATGGCGGTCCGGTTCGGTGAGACGCCGCTGACGATCGGGGTCGGGTACATCTGGACGAGGCGCGTGCCGCCGGCGAGCTGAACCGCCGCCTGGTGGAGGATGTCCGTGAGGTTGCCGCCCTCTGGCGTGCAGAAGAAGTGGTCGCCATCGGTGTTCTCAGCGTTCCGCTGCGTCGTGTTGCTGCAGTTGAAGTTGTTGACCAGGGGACTGTCGGTAGCCATCGACGCGAGCTGCCTGGTAGCCGACAGGCCGCCGTCCGGGCAGTTCCGGCTTTCGAGCCCATAGCCGATCGTGAACAGCTCGATGTCGGCGTTCTTGACGGCGTTGGCCGCCCTGGTGGAGTCGGCGCACGTCGCCCACGTCCGCCAGTTGCCCACGCCTTCCTGGCCGCTGTTGTGTTCCGGCTGGCCGTCGGTCTCGAGGATGATGCCCTGCTTGATGCCCGGGATGGAACTCCTGCGGCCGTGGGAGGCGAGGTACTGCCGGGCCTGGTCGAGAGGCGTGGCCAGGTTGGTGCCGACCTGCGAGACGTCGAAGCAGCCGATGGCCTGCACGATGTCCGTGCTCGGACGCGGGTTGTTGCTGGCGTCCACGTACGCCTCGCGATGGGTCACGGCCGGGGTATTGGTGTCCAGGCCCGTGAACCCGATCGGGAGCCACTGGTCCTGATCCGTCTGGTCGTAGGTGTCGGCCGGGCCTGGGACGGCGTTGAGGCCGATGAGCTGGGTCGCCCACTGGATGCCGTTGGAGCCGATGGTCGCGTTGCGGTCGCCGGTGTCGTCCGGGTTCGCCTGGACGCCGCGGCCAATGGCCATCGACGGGCCAGAGCTGACGGTCGGATGCGAGAGGTCGGCAATCTCGGTCAGCGGGGTGGGATTGGCCATCGTGAACGAGGTCCGCTGGTTGGCGGTGAACACGCCGATCAGGGCGGAGTTGGCGTTGTCCGTCTCGATCGACTGGGCCTGCAAGTTCTGATTGAAGAAGCTCGTCGAACCGTCGTCCTCGCTGTTCCCATCGATCGGATCGGCGGGATTGACGCCCGTGTAGCGCACGATGGTGGCGACCGCTCGGGTGCCGCTGGAGATGTTCCAGGTCCAGTTGCCGGCGGCCTGGTCGGCACTGGTCGCGAACCTGTAGAAGGTCTGGAAGCCGACGTCGTCGTCGTTGTTGGTCCGGTTGAGGGACGTCCACCCCCCTGGCGTCTGGATGGTCACATCGTCGCCGTCGTCGACCGCGATTGCGGCGAGCAGGAAGTCGCCGACATTGACGGCGTCAGGCGTGGTCGGCCTGGCGATCGAGATCGTGTTCGCGCCACCCGACGCGTTGGCGTTCGAGTAGGTGGTGACGAAGGTCGGCACCGGGCCGGCAGGGCGGAAGTCCGGGTCGATCGCGATCGCGTGGACGGTGTTCGAGTAGCCGCTGGTTGGCGTGCAGGCCGTGGCCCGCAGCGAGGCGCTGGTGATCTGGTTGCCCGCCGCGTTGAGCGGCCTGGACGAGTTCTGGTTGCCGTAGTTGCCGTTCGTCGTCCGGGTCGGGGACGTGGGTCCCGTGAACCCGAGAGCGATGCGCTGGAGCGCGGGATCGAACGCCTGGAGGGCCGAGCGGGCCCCGGAGCGAAGGTTGTCGACGGAGGACGAGTCGTCCATGCTGCCGGTGCGGTCGAGCAGGATCACGACGTCGACGGGCTGGACCGGCAGGTTGCCGCACACCCCGGTACAGGCAGCAGACGTGATCACACCGGTGTTGCCGCTGTTGACGCCGACCGCGCGCCCGAAGAAGTAGGGCTGCGTCACGTTGGACGTCAGAATGACCGTGTTGCAGACGTCGGTCGGGTGCAGCACCGGATCGCAGGGCGCCCAGCACACTGCGGTCGTGCACTTCCATTGGAAGCTCGTCGGGCCGAAGGAGACGTTGCACACCAGGGGCATGTCCGCGACGCGGGGCAGCCCGGTTGCCGTGTCGAGGCCGATGAGACAGGCGTACTGCGCCGTCGGGTCCGGCACGTTCGCGTTGGGCATGCCGGGGTAGTTAACGCGCGTGTAGTCGCGTGCGACCAACTTGTTGGCCGCGATGGTGGTGTTGTTCACCGGCAGCGTGTGGCCCGCGGCCAGCGCGCCCGCGTCGAGGGCGTTCTGGAGCCGCTGGCCGTCCGTGCGCAGCAGGCTGACGTCGATCACGATCGCGGCCAGGGCCATCAGCAGGACGACCACGAGCGTGAACACGATCATGATCTGGCCGCGCTCACCGTCGCGGGAGCCGCCGTTCTCAGTGGTTCTCATGTTCCTACCCATCAGTCGGCCAGCATCTTCATGCTCGAGGTCATCGGGATCACCGTGCCGAATCCGAGCGGCCAGATCATCTTGTAGTTGTAGGTGATCGTGACCGTCACGTTGTCACCGGGCTTGATCGTGCCCGACGCGCAGTTGACCGAGGCGTTGGCGGGCGTGGTGCACGCGACGACCGGCGGCTCGATGGCGAGGCCGCTCGCCGCGTTGACCGCGCGGGCCGAGACGGCAGCGGCGCACGGGTTCGCGGTGCACATCGTCGCGCCCAGCCGCGCCGAATCGCGGGTGGCGTTGTTGATGGTCATGTAGGAGTAGAGGCCCAGGCCGAAGTCGATCATGCCCGCGAGCAGCAGGATGAACAGCGGAAAGACGAGAGCGAACTCGACCAGCGACTGGCCTCGCTGCCTGGGACGCCCCCGGCCGCGACGACGGCGTTCAAGCGCGGTGCTCCACATGCCCATGGACGTGTCCCTCGTGATGATCTGACGGGATGAATCGGTGTTGACGGCGCCCGGAGTCGTGGCGGATCGCCAGCAGACATGACGGACCTTGCGGCGTTCCTTACAGGACTATGGTCCTGGTACTCAATCCGCGCAATCTGCGCGAGTTCCGTTGCTGGCGGTCACCAGAACGGCCGCCGTCGAGGCGTCCGCGACCCGACGAGGCGCCGTCAGTCCGGGTAGCCCCCGGGATGGCTGCGGCGCCAGTCCCAGGCCGATCCGATCATGGTTTCGAGCGTGGATCGCCTCGGTGTCCAGCCCAGCACCTCGCGCGCGCGGGCATTTGAGGCGACGAGCACGGGCGGATCGCCGGCGCGGCGCGGACCCACGGCGTGCGGGATCGGGCGGCCGACGATGGTCCCGGCGACGCCCAGGACCTCGCGGACCGAGAAGCCGGTCGATGTGCCGAGATTGCAGACGAGCTGCGGCGGTCTGTCACCCGCCTCGTCGTCGGCCCGGCCGCCGTCCGCCACCAGCAGCAGCAGGGCCGAGAGATGGGCGTCCGCCAGGTCGGCGACGTGGATGTAGTCGCGGATCGGCGTCCCGTCGGGCGTCGGGTAGTTCTCGCCGAACACCGTCAGCTGCGGGCCGCCCTCCGCGGCGATCAGCGCGTTGGGCACAAGGTGCGTCTCGGGCAGGTGGACCTCCCCGACCCGCTCGGTGGCGCCGGCGACGTTGAAGTAGCGGAGGCTCACGCTGCGCAGGCCATACGCCTCCCCATACCAGCGGAGCGCGCCCTCGAACGTGCGCTTGGTCTCGCCGTACGGGTTGATTGGCCGCAGCGGCGCGTCCTCCTCGATGGGCGTCGTGTCGGGGACGCCATACACGGCCGCGGTCGACGAGAAGACGACCCCGCCGACGCCGGCGGCGCGCGCGGCCTCGAGCAGCGCGACACCGCCCGCGACGTTGTCCCGGTAGTAACGGCCGGGGTCGCGCACGCTCTCGCCGACGAGCGACCGCGCCGCGCAGTGGAGGATCGCGTCCGGGCGCTCGGCCTCGAGGAGCGCGGCGATCGTGGCCGGGTCGCCGTACGAGCCGACGACCAGGCGTGCCGCCGGGTTGACGATCGCCCGATGGCCCGTCGTCAGGTCGTCGAGGACGACGACCGCGTGCCCGGCGTCCAGGATCGCGTCCACGGAGACGCCGCCCACGTAGCCCGCCCCACCGGTGACCAGGACCTTCATGGGCGGCTCCTCCGGAGCAGGCGGTCGACGAGGCCCGCCGACGCCGACGAGGTCGGTGAAGCGGCGACGGCTCCATTGTCCACGTCAGGCGGCTCCGGCAGGGCCTGCCCCCGCGCGGCGAACACCTCCTCGAGGCGGTCGCCGAGGCGGCGCGCCGCCACGTTCTCGGGATCGATGGCGAGCGCTCGCTGGGCCTGGCGCCACGCCTCGGCATCGTCCGCACGCTCGAGCGCGACACGCGCCAGCCCGACGACGGCGATCGAGTTGCGCGGGTCCGCGGCGGCGACCTGCCGGTACAGGCGATCGGCCTGGTCGACGAGCCCGACCGACAGCGCGCGCTCGGCCTGCAGCAGCAGCTCGATCACGCGTCGACCTCGTTGCGCGGCATGTCGGCAAGCATGCCCTGTGCCAGCAGCATCAGCGTCGCGCGATCGTTGAGGCCGGGGTCATCGATCACCTGGTCGAGCAGCGCGTCCAGCACGCGGCCGAGGCTTGGACCCGGCTCGAGCCCGAGGTCCCGGATGAGGTCGTCGCCGTCGACCGCGAGGGCGCTCCGGTCGAGCGGGGGCCGGGCGGCGATCTGGGCCTCGACGCGGGCCCGGAAGGCCGTCGTCGCCGGGTCGTCCGGTGCCAGCCCGCTGCCGATGTCGTCCGCCCGTCGCAGCTCGAACAGGTCGTCGATGTGCTCGCGGCCGATGCGCCGGATGAACCGCCGGACGGCGACATCGGTCGCGTCGGGGTCGACGGTGAACATGTGGTGGCGGACGAGATGCGCGACCGCATCGATCGTCGGTCGCGCATACCGGAGCCGGCGCAGGATCACCTCCGTCAGGCGGGCACCGACGGCATCGTGATGATGGAACCGTCCGTCGGCGAGCGTGTCCGGCTTGCCGACGTCGTGCAGCAGCGCC
>DATDJA010000432.1:0-3919 GCA_036520795.1 Candidatus Limnocylindrales bacterium | reverse complement strand
AGGTCGGGGTCACCCAGGTGGTCGCGCAGGGCTTCCGCCGTGATCAGCGTCATGGCCCGAGGATACGCGAGCGGCACCCTGCTATCCTCTCCCGCGGCGCCGCGACGGCGCCCCGACCCGGACCCTCGCGGGGGTCCCGTGGGTCATCGCTCCGGCGTAGCTCAGTGGTAGAGCGGGTGACTGTTAATCACTTGGTCGTAGGTTCGAATCCTACCGCCGGAGCCAGCCTCCCAGAGACGAAACAGCCCCTCCAGGCGGACCCGGAGGGGCTTCGTTGTTGGGGGCCGTACCCCCCGTCCATATCCCCATCAGGTTCCCGATGCCTTGTACATGCGACCTCGCCCTGGAGCGATCCAACCTCGTGGCCGCCTGCTTCCCATACAACGCGAGGCCGGGCCGCAACGCGCGGCTCCCGGACCGCGAGGCGACGGCATGACGTACCTCGGCCTAGCCGCCGCTGTACACCGCGATGCCGATCGTGATCGCACTTGCGACCACGAACCCGCCGAGCTTCCGCCCATGGCGCCACAACCGAGTCTCACCACCCTCGGCGACCTCGAGCGACGGGTATGCCCGACGCCCGAACCACACGGCCAAGGTGGCGGACACGAGCACGCAGATCGAAGTGACGATGGTCGTGAGACCCTCCTCCGACGCCAATGGCGCGAGTGGCGTACCTGCGAGCCATCCGGGGATGGGGCTGATGCTCACCAGGAGGTAGGCCGCAACGCTGATGAGGAAGAATGCCGCGAGGAACAGGGCCTGTACGCTCCACTGGAAGAGCCGTTGCGTGCGCTCGCGGTGCGTTCCCCCTCGTTCGATCGCATGGTGGATTGCGGTCAGGGCTTCGGCCTCTCGCTCGGGGAACTCCCTCGGCCCCGAGGCGGTCGCAACGACCTGGGCGTTGTTGTCTCCCGCAAGCCACTCGAGCCGGATGTCCACTTTCACTTCCCGGCCCCTCACCGTGGCTCTGATTGCCGTGAAGTTTCGCAGCGCGTCGACGGTCACGTCGTCCAGAAACTCCTTGGACGACGCAAACAGCTCATGGTCATTCCGTACCGTCACGTCGACGAACGTTTCCGTCGCGCCCGTCACACGCTCCGCGACGCGAATGGCGTGCGCCAGGAGCTCCGGCGAACCTCGCCACATTCGCCACACGATCATCGCCTGTTCTCGATCAACGCCGTCCGGGACCACGGTGAAGATGACCCCACCAGAGGGGAGCCGTATCGGCAGTTCATCTGCCTTCACGACGTAGTCGACTCCGCCAGACAGGATCCGCTCCGGCGACTTGCCCCGCTTCATCTGGACACCCCAGGTTCTCCTCTTGTCGGCGGAGGCGTCCTCGCCGCATCCCTAGAGTGGCCGACTCGGCGTCTCCGCGCGCCACGATTCGGGACCGCCTCCAGCCCGCGCTGCGGGCTCGCCATACGGTCGAGCACTCGCATAGGCGGGACATCCCGCAATCCGCGTGCGCCTGGTCGGAGCTCAGAGGTTCACGACCCCTCGACCGGCTCCACGGCCCCCACTATCGGGGGATTGAGGGGAACGATCGTCGGCTGGACACTCGGGCCATCGAATCCGTCACGCATCGAGGTCTGTTCCCTTGTCCAAGCCCACGCGCGGCGCCGCCGCGCTCGCAGCCGTTCTGGCCCTTGGCGCCATCGCCGCGCCCGTCGCGAACGCCGCGTCGGTCGTCACGATCCGCCCGTCGGACCTCATCGCGGCCCTGTCGGACACCCGTTCGGCAGGCCACGTCGAGTTCCTGGGCGACGGCATCCACGCGTGGACCGACGACGCCACCAGCAACGCCAAGGCGGCGGAGTACTTCACCCTGTCGGGTCCGATCCCGTCGACCGCGTCGATGGAGTGGTTCGGCACGCAGCCCCAGGCCGGTCAGCAGCTCGTGTTCGACGTCGACGGGGTCGACGGCAACGGCAACGACTGGAACATCCTCGTGGGCGAGCCGGTCTACGGGGCCAATTGGTGGCTCACCAACGGGTCCTCGGCCGATGCGAAGGCCGCCGATCCGTCCGGCGGCAACGACGGCGGCAACGGCTCGGCGTGGTTCGGGACGCTGGCCGAGTGGGGCGCCGCCCTGCCGAACGCCCGCGTCTATGCCGGCGGCTTCTCGCTCGGCTCGGGCGTCAAGGGCGACGGCGTGATTCACTCGATCACCTACGGCGGCACGACCTACGGGTTCACCTCGAACCCGAGCGCGACCACGACGATCCGGGACGTGCACGGCACCTCGAAGGTGGTCGTTCGCCCGCGCGGCGTGCGGGTCCACCTGCGCAGCGAGGCCCAGCCCGCCAATACGGTCATCGGCAAGAACCTCAAGTGGCGTGTCAAGGTCGACGGCCGCGTCGTGTTCCGGGCCAGCCAGGGCTTCGGCGCCCACGACGTGGTCCGCGAGCACTTCGCCGTCGGATCGGGCAGGCACAAGATCAAGGTCTTCAAGAACGGTCAGCGCGTGCGCAAGGTCGTCGTCCGCTTCTGACCCACGGCTCAGGCGTGGATCGCGTCGAGCGTGATCCGGCGGGCGTGGATGCGGACGATCACGCGCGTCTCGTGCTCGCGGCGCTCTAGCGGATAGATCCCGCCGTAGTAGTGGTCGTGGGACGTGTAGCGACGCGTCAGCCGGTCGAGGTGGTCGAGCGCGCCATAGGTGAACAGCGCCGCGTCGCCGCGGACCTGGATGAAGCGGCCCGTGTCGTCCGGGTCGACCACGAGGAGGCTGACCCTCGGGTCGGCCACGATGTTGCGACCCTTGCGGCGCTCGAGGGTCGTGTTCACCGCGGCATATCCGCCGTCGATGTCGACCCACACGAGGCTCGACTCGGGCCGGCCGTCAGGGGCCATCGTTGTCAGCACCCCGCAGATCGGGCGCGTGAGGAGATCGAGGTGCGAGGCCGGGATCGGCAGGCTGTCGGGCGCAACCGCGACGCTCACCGCCCGCCCTCCGAGCCGGTCGCGTCCATCGCGACGACGTGGTCCGGCCGGATCCGGCACAGGACCGGGACCTCGGATGCGGCGTAGCGAGCAGGGATCGCGTCGCCGAAGTAGCGGATCGGCCGGCCGGCATACGCCGAGGCGAGCTCATCGAGGTGGGCGCCCGCGCCCTCCTCCGTCATCTCGATGACCGTGCCCCGGACCTCGAGGTAGCGAAGGGGCTCGCGCGGGTCGTAGCACAGCAACGTGACCCGCGGGTCACGGCGCATGTTCCGCTCCTTCGCAAAGCTGCGCATCGTGTTGACCCGGATGCACTCGCCGTCGAAGTCGCACCAGACGACGGAGGTCTGCGGGTAGCCGTCGCGCCCGATGGTCGTCAACGCCGCGACCGGCGGGCATCGAACGAGGTCGCGATGCGACGCGGGGATCCGGTCGCGCGCGGCGCCGTGGCGGAGCCCGATGGTTTCCATGACCTCAGCCCGCGGCGGCCGCGGCCTGGGCTGGTGCGACGGCCACGGCCGGGAGGAACGCGCGGATCGCCGCCATCACGGCCTCGGGCCGCTCGGCGTGGGCGTTGTGGCCGGCGCGCTCGATGATCGTGAGGCGGGCGCCGGGGATCCCCGCGGCGAGCTCGACCTGGTGTTCGGGCGGGAACAGGAAGTCGTCGCGGCCCGCGATCACGAGCGTGGGCGCCGCGATCTCGGCCAGGCGGTCCATGACCGTCCAGCCCGGCAGCAGGTGGCGGCCCGCGAAGATCAGCGCCTCGGGCCGGAGCTTCGCGCGACGCTCGGCGAACAGCTCGCGAGCGAGCACGAGCGGGCCGGCGTGGTGGTAGTAGGCGCCGCCGAACCGCATGAGCGCCGGCAGCATCTCGTCGGGCTCGATCCGACCGGCGAAGAAGCGGCGGGCCAGTCGGACGGTCGCCGGGCTGTAGCCGCGTCCGGCGAGGATCTCCGGTCCGCGCTCG
>DATDJA010000431.1:0-3681 GCA_036520795.1 Candidatus Limnocylindrales bacterium | reverse complement strand
CCAGGCGGAGGCGATCCTCGGGGGTGCCACGGCGGGCGCGTCCGGAACACGGGCGAGGACGGATGCCCGCGTCGTGCGCGCCGATGCCCGCGAGCCCCTGGCGTCGGCGGTGGAGCTCGGGCTGCGCCTGCGGGCGCGACCCCTGCTGCGCGAGCTGCGCCAGCTCGCAGGTCGTGCCCTGATCCAGCTGCCACCCGAGGTCGACGCGATGCTCGCCGAGCCGGCGCCGGCACCCGCCGGTCCGCGTCCGGCCGTGTCGCCCGGACCCGTCGCCGAGGTGCCGGCTCCCACGGCGACGCTGGTCAACGGCAAGCCGGCAGGGAACGGCGACACGTTCGGGCTGTCGAAGCGCGAGCTCGAGGTGCTCGCCCTGATCGCGCGTGGCCGGACCAACCGGGAGATCGGTGACCGGCTGTTCATCAGCCAGAAGACGGTCGGCGTCCATGTCGGCAACATCCTGGCCAAGCTCGGCGTGTCCGGGCGCGTGGAGGCGGCCGCCGTCGCGATCCGCCTCGGCCTCGAGGACGGGGCGGGTTCGCCGGCGGCCATCGCCGGATGATTCGGGGGCGTCCGGGCGGCAGGACGGGCCGGGAATGGGTACGATCGACGCGATCCGCGTTGCCGCAGTTGTTGCCCGAGGTCTCGATGCGCCGCCTCCCGATCGCCATCCTGCTGGTCGCCTTCGCGCTGGTGGCAGGCGCCTGCTCGTCGTCGACCGGTCCCAGCTGGACCTATGCTCCGCCGACCCCCGCCCCGACGCCCGGTCCATCCGGCTCGGCCGCACCGTCGGGAGCGCCGTCGACGGCCCCCTCTGCGGGCGCCTCTGGCGAACCGAGCGCGGCCCCCAGCGGCGGTGGCGGGGACGCGGTCGTGATCACCGCGCTGAATCTGCAGTTCACCACGCCCGAGGTCAGCGCCCCCGCGAGCGTCCCGTTCGTGATCGACTTCCGCAACGAGGACGCGGGCCAGCCGCACAACGTCGAGATCAAGGACGGCAGCGGTGTCCAGAAGTTCATGGGCCAGATCGTGACCGGCGTGACCGAGGCCAAGTACGACGTCCCGGCGCTCGACCCCGGCACGTACCAGTTCATCTGCACCGTGCACGTGAACATGAAGGGGACGCTCAAGGTCGGCGCTTGATCCCGGCCCGGCCATGACCCCTCGCGTCGACGAGGTCTGCTACCGCGACGCGTACGCGCGGACGCTCGGGGCGCGCATCCTGGAGGTCGCCGAGGGCGACGGCGCCCCGCTGGTCGTGCTCGACACGACCGTGTTCTACCCGGGCGGTGGCGGCCAGCCGTCGGATCGCGGCGTGATCCTGCGCACGGATGATGGACGCTCCTGGACGGTCCGCGCGGCCCGCCGGGCCGACGGCGAGATCGTGCACGAGCTCGAGCCGCCCGCCGACGGCGACCTGCCCCGGGCCGGCGACGCCGTGTCCGTCGACCTCGACTGGGCCCGCCGTCACGCGCTGATGCGCACCCACACGGCGCTCCACGCCCTGTGTGGCGTCGTGTGGCGGGACTACGGCGCGCTCGTGACGGGCGGCAACATGGAGCCCGGCTCCGGCCGCATGGACTTCGAGTTCGAGCGGATGTCGGGCGACCTGGTCGAGGAGATCGAGGCCAAGGTCAACGTCGAGCTGCACGCGGGCCGCGACGTGCGCGTGAACGTGCTGCCGCGCGACGAGGCGTTCGCGATCCCGGACCTGATTCGGACCAAGGTCAACCTGCTGCCCGAGGGAATCGCCGAGATCCGGACGATCGAGATCGTGGGCCTCGACCTCCAGGCCGACGGCGGCACGCACGTGGCCAACACCCAGGAGGTCGGCGGCATCCGGGTGACCGGCTACGAGTCCAAGGGCCGGATCAACAAGCGGATCCGGATCGAGCTGACCGACTAGCGCGGCGACGGGCTGGCGGCCGGGGGCTCGAGCGCCGAAGCGGGATCGAGCTTGATCGTCGTGAGCCAGGCCTCGAACAGCGCGCGAAACTCGTCGGGGACACCGGGTGTCGTGGTCGTCGTCGTCCATCCCCCGAAGCTGTACATATGCCCATCGGCGACGACGAGCGCCTCGATGTCTCCGCACCCGACGCGCAGGCTGCCTGTGCGGCCGTCGATGGTCACTGGGCTCAGCGGTGCGGTCGACGGGTAGCACGCCGCGCCCCATCGACCTGGGTCGTCCTGGGTAAGTCGATACGCATCGGCCCAGGCGTCCTCGGTCACCCCATCGGGCAGGCGGATCGAGGTGGCGGACCACGTCGGGTCGTACGTCCCGTTCCTGCCGAACATGTCCCACTCCGCCGAGCTCGTCGAGTCGCTCTCCGGGATCACCCAGAACTTCGTCGACGGAATGGTGCCGAAGTCGGGCGGGTACGCCGCGCTGTAGCCGTAGCGCTCCGAGGTGAACGGCGCCCACGTTGTCGGGTCGAGGAGCGACGCCGACGCCCGGGCGGACGGGGACGGCGACGGCGCCGTGGTCGGCGACGGCGTCGGATTTGCATCCACGCCGGGCGACGCCGAGCGCTGTCCGAGGAGCATGGCGCCGCCGAGCGTGACGGCGACGACCGCCATCCCGACGGCGACAACCTTGGGAAGCGTGGTCATGATCGGGAACCTCCACGGCAGGCGCATGGCCGGCCGCCGTTGGGACATCGATTGGGTGGCGACGTCGATCGCGCGCTCGTTCTGGTCGGGGAAGACGAGCGGGCCTTCCTCCAGCCAGGCGCGGATCGCGTCGTCGGGATCTCGGAAGGTCCTCATGCCGGGCGAACCTCCCGCAGGTCAGGTGCGTCGTCCGCGGCGAGTGCCGCGCGAAGGCTGTGGGTCGCGTAGTGGAGCCGGGACTTCACGGTTCCCACCGGGACCCCGACGATCTCGCCGATGGTCCCGAGGGGCAGCCCGACGTGGTGGTGCAGGACGATGACCGCCCGGTGCTCGGGAGACAGGCGTCGGAACGCCCGCTCCATGGCATCGCGTTCGTCGACCGCCACGATCTCTGGATCCCTGCCGCCCGGACCGTCCTCGGGGAGAGCCCGGATGTGGACGCTCCAGCGGCGGTGGCGGTTCGACTCCTCGTAGCATGCGTTCACGAGCAGCCGGTGCAGCCACACCTCGTAGCGGGCGGGGTCGCGCAGTCGTGGGAGCTCGCGCCACACGAGCATGAATGCCTGCTGGACGGCGTCCTGGGCTCGTTCGACATCGCGCAGGATCCGATACGCGATGGCGTAGCAGCGATCGCTGTCGACGGCGACCAGCTCCGTGAAGGCATCGTGATCGCCTTCCCGCGCCCGTTCCACCAGTCCAGCCCGCATGGCGGACCTCCCTGGGGCGCCTGGTCTGGGCGCTCAACCGTATACAGATGGTGTCACCACGAGAAAGGTTCACCATCCGCGATCAGGACTGCCCAACGGAGGCGGTGTACGGTTGTGGGTGACCATGGGGGCTGACCTGCGCAATCCGGTCGTCCATACGGCCGTCGGGTTGTCGCATCTTGCGGGGGTTCCGGAGCCGCTCCTCGAACCGCTGATCGACGACGCGGTTCGACTCGTGGTGCCGGCGGGTTCGATGGTGCGGCGCGAGGGTGAGCCTGGTCCGCACGTCGAGCTCGTGGTCTCGGGGCTGATCCGGCTGTTCGTGTCATCGCCCGATGGCCGGATGCTCACGGTCCGCTACTGCCGC
>DATDJA010000430.1:0-10658 GCA_036520795.1 Candidatus Limnocylindrales bacterium | reverse complement strand
GCCGCCGAACCGCTGCGACGTCGAATCCCACGGGAACATGATCAGCACCTGCAGGCTCACCGGCAAGCCCGACGCCGGCACGCCCGCCCACGGCCCGAGGTTGGTGCCGGTCAGCTGCGCGGCCTCGAACACCCCCTGCGGCCCGACGACGATGTCCGTCAGCGCGAACCGGTTGTCCGGGAACGCCGCGAACAGCTCGGTGTAGAAGGCGCGGGCGCCTCGGTGGCCCTCCCAGCGCTGGCCGGTGGGGACGATCTCGTACACGCAGTCGGGCCCGAGCGTCGCGATCAGCCCGTCGATGTCGCGCGCATCCTCCGCGATCGAGTGGCGCACCCACAGCTTCTTGATCGCCCGCAGCTCGACGGGGTCGAACCGGCGGGCGAGCCGGGATCGGATGGACGGCGTGTCGGTCACGGGCAGATTGTCGCCGATCGTTCCGCCGTGACGTTTCAGCGGAACCAGCGCGGGCCGCCGGGCGCTGCAGCGAACCCCGGACGTTCCAAGCTCGGCGGCGAGGTGACCGTCAGCGGTTGCGGTCGCGGCGGACGAACATCACGGTCCCCACCACGATGAACACGACGCACACGGCGACGGTGATCGCCAGGTCGAGCCAGAACGGGTGCAGGACCGTGAAGGCGTACTCGGGCTTGCCCGCGTAGAAGATGTTCCGCGCGAGGTCGATGCTGTAGGTCATCGGCATCAGCTTGGACAGGACGCCGAGCAGGCCGCTCGAGTTGGTCGACGGGATCAGGGCCCCCGACAGGAACATCTGCGGGAACACCAGCAGGACGACGCCCAGGCCCGCGACCTTGGGATCCTGGACGAAGCCGATGAACAGGATGCCCAGCGCGCCGCCGGCGACGGCGAGGATCGGCGCGAGCATCAGCACGCGCAACAAGTCGCCCGGGTCCATCGGGATCTGCATCACGAAGATCATCGCGAGGACGCCGATGAGCGAGATCATCGCGGCGACCGCCGCTCCGAGCATCTTGCCCATCAGCACGGTGTAGCGGGAGACGGGGGCGACGAACAGCTCGGCGGTGAAGTCGTTCTCGCGCTCCTCGACGAGGTTCGTGACGCCCGTGATCGTCCCCTGGTACAGGGTGTTCGCGATCATGCCGATGAGCATGAACGGCAGGTAGGCGTACTGGAGCCCCACACCCAGGTTCTGGCTGATGCTGCCGCCCAGGATGCCCATGAAGATGACCGGGATGATGATCGTGACGACGATCGAGACCGGGTTCCGGATCGCGCTCAGGATCTCCCGCCAGGCGATCGCGAACGTCGCATTGGCCTCGCGCAGCAGGCCCGAACGGATCCGGCCCGCGGCGGCCATCGGCGCCGCGGTGATGACGTCGGTGCTCATGCCGCCTCCTCCGAGCTCGCGACGAGCTCGACGTACGCCTCTTCGAGGCTGGGTTCGTGGACCCGCAGCACGCTCAACGGGGTACGGATCCGGCTGATCAGGGCTTGCGCCGTCTCACCGTCGTAGGCCACCCGGACCAGCCCGGTCGGGTCGATCGCGGGCTCGAGGCCGAGGGCGCGCAGCTCCGCCAGGAGGGCGTCGCGGTCGGCGGCGTCGAGCACGATCGAGCGATCGAGCAGCTCGCGTTTCATGTGGTCGGGCGATCCGATCATCGCGATCCGGCCGTGGTCGACGACGCACACGCGATCCGCCTCCTCGGCCTCCTCGAGGTAGTGGGTGGTCAGGAACACGGTCGTGCCGTCCTCGTTGCGGACGTCGCGCAGATAGCGCCACAGCGCGTTGCGGCTGACCGGATCGAGGCCCGATGTCGGCTCGTCGAGGAACAGGATCCCGGGCCGGTGCATCAGGCTGCGGATGATCTCGAGCTTCCGCTTCATGCCGCCCGAGTAGCTCCGCAGCGGCTTGAACAGCTCGCCGTCGAGCCCGACCACGTGGGCCAGGTGCTCGACCCGTTGGCGGTACTCCGCCGGCATCAGCCGGTAGAACGGCCGGTAGCCGTAGATCCCGTACAGGGCGACGTGCAGGCGGATGTTCTCCTCGGCCGACAGGTGGAGGTCGACCGTGGGGTTCTGGAAGATGATCCCGATGCTGGCGCGCACGGCCTTCGCGTCGCGGTCGAGGTCGTGGCCGTTGATGACGACCGTGCCGCTGGTCTTGGCCAGGGTGGTCGTGAGGATCGAGATCGTCGTGGTCTTGCCGGCCCCGTTCGGGCCGAGGAAGGCGAACAGCTCGCCCGCCCCGACGTCGAAGCTGATGTCGTCGACGGCGGGGGTAGCGCTCTTCTTGTAGCGCTTGGTCAGGTGCTGGACGCTGATAATGGGGTCCATGGAACGCTTGTCTCCGGGGTGTCTTGACGAACTTACCGGTCGGTCAGTAACCTTTGGCGCAACCGCCGGGTCGCGCTACTTACTGACCGGTCGGTAAGTAGTGTAGGCAGGTCTCGCTCCGTGTCAACCATCAAGCCGCAGGTCCGCGTCGAACTGCGCAAGCCGAAGGTCGTGGTCAGGGTTCGCCCGGCAGGCCGGGGCCGTGGGCGAGAGCGGATCATCGCGGCAGCGATGGAGCTGTTCGGGGCGAAGGGGTTCAGCGACGTGTCGATGGCCGATGTCGCGCGAGCGGCGGGCGTCACCAAGGCGGCGCTGTACTACCACTTCACCGACAAGTCCGACCTGTACACCACGGTCGCCCTGGCGCGGATTGCGTCGATCCACGAGGCGATGGATGCCGCGGCGACCGAGGGCGGGACGCTCGAGGAACGCCTGGTCCGGCTGGCCGTCGTGGGCTTCGAGCGGCTGGAGTCCGACGTCTACGCGCCGCATATCCACGCGCATGAGCACCTCGACGACGCGCACCACCAGCAGCTGCACAAGGCGATGAACGAGCTCCAGGAGCCGGTCGTCCGCTGCTTTGCCGAGGCCGGCCCGCCGGATCCGCGGCTGTCGCCACGGGCCGCGTCGGAGCTCCTCGGCGGGGTGCTGTTCTCGCTGATCTTCGCGCCGGGCGAGGTCATGACCGACAGCCCACTGCCGAAGGATCGCGTGGAGCGTGCGACGCTCGCGATTCGCCTGTTCCTCGGCGGCTACTGGTCGCTCGCACGGGGCGAGGACCAGCAAGCCTGACGGGTTGCGCACAAGAGCTCCGGTCGACGCGGCGGCCTGGCGCTCAGGCGAGGTCGGCCTCGTCGGCCGAGACGTCGTCGGACGGCACGGAGCCGCCCCCGCCGGCGTCGGAGGCGAGCAGGCCGTAGAGCTTGGCGCGGGTGTCGGTCAGGATCACCTGGGCCGCGACGGCGGCCTCTGGCGTGCCGACGCGCTGCACCTGCATGGCCGCTTCCGCGACCTGGCGCGCGAGCTGCCGCACGTCGTTGCCGCGTCCGCGGTCCATGTCGGCCCAGGGGGAGCGGGGACCGGCGGCCGCGGCTGTCTTGCCCTCGTCGGTCAGCGTGTAGACGCGCCGGCCGTCGATCTCCTCGCTGGTCACGAGGCCCTCGTCCGAGAGCTGCTGGAGGGTGGGGTAGACGGAGCCCGCGCTCGGCCGCCAGCGGCCGCCGCTCTGGGCTTCGAGCTCGGTGATGACCTCGTAGCCGTGCATCGGCTTCGTCATCAGGACCGCGAGGATGAGCGGGCGGATCTCGCCCCGGCGGACCATGCCGCCGCGGCCCCTGCCGCCGCCGAACGCTTCGCGGAAGCCGTGGGGCCCGCCGTCCGGGCCGTGCCGCGGGTCCCGGCGATGACGTCGCCGGTCGTGGTCGGCGTGGTTGTGGGTGTGGTTCTGGAACACTTGACTGTCCTATCTTGATGTGACGCGTGATATCGCGCGGCATCACGATATATCGCGATATAGGACGCTGTCAAGACCTGGAAGTGCCAGGAGGGGATCGACGAGTTGCTCGCCGGTCAGGCCGGGGCGTGCTCGACCTCGTCGCTGGGCCGTGCGAGTTCTCGGGCGCGAATGGCCTGGGTCCGCTCGACGAGGAGCACCAGGACCACGGCGAGGGCACCAGCGATGCTGAACAGCGTGGCGCTGATCAGCGTCATGACCACGCCGCGGCGGATGGCTTCCTCGACCGACGAGGAGAAGAGCGTGACGACCGTGCTGATCGGCCGCTCGAGGATCAGGGTGATGAACAGCATCGCCCACCAGGCGAAGATCAGCGCGTTCGGAGGGAGGCCGTCGCTCGACAGCCGGGCCGTGACCTCGCGCATGACCGCAGGGGCGCGGAACAGGTTGACCACCGGGATGGCGCACTCGAAGACCGCCGTGCCTGGCGTGACGTTCGGCCAGCCTCGCCCGAGACGGGGCAGGTTGGCGACCACGCGGCCGATCCAGATCCCCCAGGCGAGCGCGCCGACGAGCCCGACCACCAGCCAGGCGATGCCGAGCCACGCGACGCGCTCGATCTCGGGGGTCGGCGGCGCCAGGCCGATGACGAGGACTTCGACCATGCCGAGGGCGCCGATGACGTTCGCCAGCCGCAGCGCGACACAAACGACGACCAGTGCGATGGCGACCAGGGCGAAGGGCCAGGTGGTGTACCTCGAACCCGGCGTTGCTGCCCGTTGCACGATGTCCTCGTGCGAGGCCGGCACGTCGACCGCGGCAAGCTCCTGGCCCGCGGCCGGCCGAGGGACGTGGCACTTGTAGCAGCGCGATGCGCGCAGCTGGTTGACCGACTTGCAGCCGCCACACACCCAGATCTGCTTCATCGACCCCTCATTTCGCGGACGCGTGGTCCCGGGCGGGATCGTACGGCCCGGGTGGCCTCCGAGGCAGGACCTGTTCGTGGGGGCAGCGATCCAGAGAACGGGCGGGCGGGTCAGGCCTCGGAGATCACCTCGAGGCCGAGCTCGTGGGCGAGCGCCAGGACGTAGGAGGCGGCGCCCATCGCGGGGTCGCTCTCGTGATCCGGCGGTTCATCACCGTCGTCCGCGCGGCCGGTCCCGCCCAGCAGGCGAAGGGTGCCGCCGTCCGCCGCCAGGCGGTCGAGGATTCGCTCCAGGTCGGGCGCCTCGACGGCCACGGCCCGTGACCCCACGTCGACCCAGATCGAGCCGTCGTGTTCGACGATGACCGTGAGGTCATCCGCGCGGGCGTCGCCGATACCCATCGCCGCGCTGCCACGCGTCCCGTCAGCCCGCGGCCGTCGCGCCGGTGAACGAGAACGAAGACAGGCGTACTGAGGGCACGACGCTGCCGCCCAGGAAGCCGCGGATGCAGCGTCGTTCGCGGCTCACGGCCTCCACGTTGGCGAGCGCGTCCAGGTACGACATCGTGAACCGCAGGTTGCGCACGGGTCCGACGACCTTGCCGCCCTCCACGAGGAACGTCCCGTCGCGGGTCATCCCGGTGATGATCACGCGCTTGCCGTGGACCGGGTTCGTGTAGTGGAAGCGGGTGACGAGCAGGCCTCGATCGAGCCCGCCGACCAGCTCCTCGAACGAGGCGTCGCCCGGGGCCATGACCATGTTGGTCGGGAACGGGCCGTAGGGGTTGGGGGCCGGAAGGCCGTGTCCGGTGGAGTGGCGGCCGACCCGGGCCGCGGTCTGCGCGTCGTAGGCAACCTCGCAGCAGACGCCCTTCTCGAGCAAGCCCAGGCGCTGCTTCGGCACGCCCTCGGCATCGAAGCCCATCGGGAGGCCGGCGGGGTCGTGGCCGTCGTCGGTGATGCTGACCAGCGGCGAAGCGACCTGCTTGCCGCGCTCGAAGAACGAGCGGTCCTCCTGCACGGCCAGGGCCGAGAAACCGAGGTAGCCGAGCATGTCGAGCAGGTCGACGACCGCGTAGTCCTGGAGCACGACCGGGTAGTCGCCGGGGGCGATGTCGACGGGGTTGGCGCTGGTCCGGGCGCGCTCGGCGGCCTCGCGGCCGATCGCCGCGGCGTCGATGACCGTCGCGTCCACCGCGCATTGCTCGGCATAGCCGGTGCCGTTGTCGGGGCCCATCGTCACCGTCAGCAGCTGCGAAGTTGACCGTCGCTCGGCCGCGCGGATCCCCTTGGTGTTGGCGACGGCGATCGCCTCGGCCTCGGTCGCGAACGAGCCGTAGGCGGTGACGCCGGCGTCGTCGGCGGCGGCGATCACGGCCCGCGCCCCCTCGGCGCGGAGCTCCGGGGTGGCGTGCGCGGTGCGCTCCGACCAACCGCCGTGCAGCGTGACGGGAGGATCGGCGGACGGGAGCCCGGCCCACTCCTCGAGCTCCTCGACGTGGGCAGCGATCGCGGCGGCGCGCTCGACCAGCGCCCCGATGCCCTCCTCGTCGATCCGGCCCGACGACGCGACGCCCACGCGGCGGCCGTTGACGAACCGCAGGTTGATGAACGCCTCGGCGCTGGCGACGTTCTGGTGGATCTCGGAGTTGGCAAAGCGCGTGAGCGCGGACTCGCCGGCGACGACCAGGGCCTCGGCCTCGCCGGCCCCGGCCTTCTCGGCGGCGTAGATGACGCGTTCGGCGAGCCGCAGCGCCTCCTCGGGATCGCCCCCGATGCCGTGCTCGCTGCTCATCCCATCACCCCCACCCGCACGTTGCGGAACCGGCCGCCCGAGACGCCGTGCCCGACGTGGCCCGTCTGCCCCGGCTCGCCCTTGCCGCAGTTCGGCGTGCCCCACATGCGCCAGCTCGACGCGTCGCCGATGGCGTCCATCGAGCGCCACAGCTCATAGGTGATACCGGTGTAGGTGCCGTTCCGATACAGCTTGCCCGGCTTGCCGCCCTTGATCTCGCGGCAGACCTCCGTGGCGAACTGGAAGTTCAAACGCCGGTCGTCGATCGACCAGCTGCGGTTGGTCTCGAACATGAGCCCGTCGTCCGTGTCGGCGATGATGTCGTCGAAGCTCATCCCGTCGCGGGGCAGCAGGTTGACGTTGGTCATCCGGATCAGCGGGATGCGGTTCCAGCCGTCGGCCCGCATGGCCCCGCCCGACCTTCGCCCAATCCGTGGCGCGGTCTCACGCGAGCTCAGGTAGCCGACGAACATGCCGTCCTTGACGATGTCCACGCGCTGGGCGGCCACGCCCTCGTCGTCCCAGCCGAACGTGCCCAGGCCGCCCACGACCGTCGCGTCGGCGACGATGTTCACGAGGTCCGACCCGTAACGGAAGTCGCCCAGCATGTCCGGCGTGAGGAAGCTCGTCCCCGCGTAGCTCGCCTCGGTGCCGAAGGCGCGATCGAGCTCGGTGGGATGCCCGCAGCTCTCGTGGACCTGCATGTACAGCTGGCTCGGGTGGAGGAGGATCGTCCGCGTGCCGGCGGGGAGCGGCGGCGCGCTGAGCAACTCGACGGCCTCGCTCGCGATCCGCTCGGCGTTGGCCTCGAGGTCCATGGCCCGCACGAACTCGTAGCCCGCCGATGCCCACAGACCGCCGTTGTCCGGGTAGCTGCGACGCTGGTGCTCGTCGCCCGCGATCGCGTTGGCCTCGAGGCCCGAGCCGATATGGGTGATCGTCTGCTCGGTGAAGCTGCCGTCGCTGGCGGCGAACACCTTCCACTCGCGCTGCGCGGCGTAGATCGACTCGGTGAAGGCGATGCCCTCGACCCGGTTCATCGCGCGGTCGGCG
The DNA here is from genome assembly GCA_036520795.1 of Candidatus Limnocylindrales bacterium. GTDB lineage: Bacteria > Chloroflexota > Limnocylindria > Limnocylindrales > CSP1-4 > CAIXZV01. The sequence continues at coordinate 3,119 of DATDJA010000430.1, read as the reverse complement.
GCGAGCAGGTCCGCGATCTTGCGGTCCAGCGGGACCTCGAACGGGTCCTCCTCGACCGGGGTCGCGAAGCTGCCGTGGGCCGGCGGCCGGTCGTCGAGCTTCACCGGGTTCCGGATGGCCGTCGCGCTCGCCTTCGCGATGCGAACCGCGTCGGCGGCGGTGCGGTCCGCCTCGGCCGTCGAGAGGTGGTGGCTCGCGGCGAAGCCCCAGGCTCCATCCACGAGCACCCGGACGCCGAAGCCCTCGCTCTCGCCCGACTGCACACCCTCGACCCGGGTGGACTTGATGTTGATCGATTCCTCGATCCGCCGGACCACGCGCACGTCTGCGTAGCTCGCGCCCAGGGCGGTGGCCGTGTCGAGGGCACGGTTAGTCAGATCGCGCATTGGCGCGAGGGTAGCAACGTCCGCCCCGACGCGCCGTAGGGCGAAGACCGTAATGGGCCGGCGCGGCGCGCCCCCACCGCTCCGCGGCGCGGCGGCGCGCGGCCACCCGCAAGTTCTCCCGTTTACGCCCGTGTGGAGTGGTGTGACGCGATCGGCCAACACTGGGGCCCATCTACCACGCTGGGGCGTGAGAGTCGATCAACGGGGTCTTGTGGCCGCCATTTCACTCCCTTTGGGCGTAATCCACCCGCATCTGGTTGCCAAGGTGCCGGTCGTCCACACCCAGCAACAAAGCCCGCGGTGAGTGGCGCGCGTCAGGCTTGAGCGATGAACGACCTGGCAATGGGCCGCGCGCTTCGGGTGCTTAGGCAGCGCCTTGGATGGCGACAGGTCGATGTCGCCATCGACGCTGGAGTCAGCCAACAGCTGATCTCGAAGATCGAGCGCGGAAGGTCCTCAAGGGTCAGCAGTGCGACCCTGCGACGCGTGTTTGCCGCTGTCGACGCCGACGTGGTCACTTACGTGCGCTGGCGGGGTGGGGAACTGGATCGTCTGCTCGACGAGGGTCACGCGTCAATTGTCGGCAGCATTGCGACGCTTCTGCGTCGTCGGGGTTGGCAGGTGCTGACCGAAGTGACGTTCTCTGACTATGGTGAGCGAGGCTCGGTCGATGTCCTCGCATGGCATCCCGCGACTCGCACACTTCTCGTCGTCGAGGTCAAGACGGAGATCACGTCAGCCGAGGAGCTCCTTCGGCGCCACGATGCGAAGGTTCGGCTCGGCCCGAAGATCGCCATGGACCGGTTCGGGCAGCTGCCTGCGCGAACGGCTCGCCTGCTGGTTGTTGGGGACACGCAAGCCAACCGACGACGTGTTGCGCGCCTCTCCTCCGTGTTCGGCTCGGCATATCCTGCCGCTCCCGGCGACGTTCGGCGATGGCTGCGCGATCCCGTGACCCCGCTCGGTGGCGTGCTCTTCATGGAGGCCGGGCGGACGCGCGTGCCGTTGGGCAGCCGCAGCCGAGCGCGCCGCGTCAGCCCAGGGCGACGACCGACAGCGCTTGGGTCGTGAGGACCACGCCGACCGCGAGTACCAGGATGGCGGCGCCGGCGGGGACCAGCCGAACCGCGCGCGCCAGGCGGATCTGCGCCGGCGCGCGCTCGAGCAGGCCGCGAGCGTGGACGAAGGCCAGTCCGACGCCGGTCATGACCGCCGCCATCCCGAGGCCGAACGCCGCGACCAGGATGACGCCCCACGCCGGCCGCCCGGCGGCGATCGTCGCCAGCAGGATCAGCAGCGCGCTAGCCGAGGGGACGAGTCCACCCGCGAGGCCGAGGACGAACAGGCTGCGCCAGCTGATCGTCGACCCGGCCGGCGGCACGTGGCTGTGGCGGACGCCGCCATGCGAGTGCTCGCGGCCATCGACTTGGTCGTGGTCGTGGTCGTGGTCGTGGTCGTGCGGATGGTCATGCGCGTGCTCATGGTCGTCGTGTTCATGGGCGTGTTCGAGCGCACGGCGGGCCGCGAACCCGCGACGGACCTCGACCATCAGCATCCAGCCGCCGATCAGCACGATCGACACGGCCGCAACCAGCGGCGCAACGCGGACCACGAGGTCCGGCGGCAGCGTCGACTCGGCCGCGAGGACGACCGTGGCGAGGCCCAGGATCCCGAGCGTGTGCGACACGCTCACCGCCATCCCGAGGCCGACCGCATGACGCGGCGTCCCGCGCGTGCCGACGAGGTAGGCGGCCATCAGCGTCTTGCCATGCCCCGGGGTCATCGCATGTCCGGCACCCAGCACCGCGGCGGTGAGCAGGGCGATCAGCCCGATGAGCGGGGTGGCCGGCGCGGCACGCAGGATGTCGGGGATCGACGCCTCGCCGCTCGGAGTGGCGGCGCCGACCGAGGTGCGAGGGGCGGTCGAGGTCACGACGGGCGCAGGCACCGCGGCCCCGGCGAGCGGCGTCGCGTCCGGCGCGTCGAACGCGGGCAGCACCGGCCCTCCGGGCGATGCGGCGAACGACACGGACCGCACGTCCGGCGCGCCGGTCAACCCGGCCGGATACGACGTCAATCGGCCGGTGACGCTCGTCGCCGGCATACCCGCCGCGTCGACCGTCACCCCCGACCCGAGGACCGTCACCTCGCGCCAGCCGATCCGCCCCGCCTCGAAGTCGTCGCGGCACGAGATCGCAGTCCCGGCCGCAATCGGCGAGCGGAGCGCCGCATCGAACGTGCACACCATGCGAAGGGTCGACAGCCCGGCGTTGCCGGGCGGGAACGTGATCCCGGCCTCGACCAGCCGAAGCGGCACTGACGACGCCGCGACGGCCAGGCGCAGGTCGCGACCGACCGACGCGCAGCCCGACTGCCGCGCGGCCGCGAGCTCGGCGGCCGACAGCGCGCCGTCGGCATCCGTGTCGAATGCCTGCCGGGCCTGGAACGTCGGGATCTCGGCCTCGTCGATGACGACGTCAAGGAGCACCCGCGACGGCTCCACGCGAATGCCCGTGTAGTGGTTGATGGTGAAGTTGCCGAGCGGATGCGCAAGCGCGCCGCCCGCCACGACCGGGACCAGGACGGCCCCCAGCAGAAGGCCTCGGGCGAGGGAACGGGCGCAGGCCATGGGGCTGCCCAACGACAGCCCTGAAGCACGCCCCTCGCTCTTCAACGACGATCTGGAGTTCGCGCTGCTGACCGAGCACGACGCCATCCTGCTGAGGATGCTCT
>DATDJA010000429.1:0-2373 GCA_036520795.1 Candidatus Limnocylindrales bacterium | reverse complement strand
CGCGCGAGCACCCGCTCGCGCTGGACCGCCGGATCGCAGCTGATCAGCCAGATCTCGTCGCACAACGCGCCCAGTCCCCCCTCGACCAGCCGGATGGCCTCGATGGCGACGGCCGGGGCGCCGACGCGGTCCGCGTCCGCGATCAGCTCGAGGATCCGCGGCCGGATCGCGGGGTGGACGATCCGCTCGAGGTCACGCAGGCTCGTCGGGTCCCCAAACACCAGGCGGGCGAGGGCGGCGCGGTCGAGCGTGCCGTCGGCGGCGATCACCTCGCGGCCGAAGCGCGCGACGACCAGGTCGTGGGCGGGCTGACCCGGTGCGGTCACGGCGCGGGCGACGTCGTCGGCGTCGACGACGGTGGCGCCCAGCTCGCCGAGCCAGCGCGCGACCTGGGACTTGCCACAGCCGATCGGACCGGTGATCCCGATCCGCACGGCCCGGGAGCCAGCGGCGCGCACCACCGGCGTCACGGCGCCATCTCCTCCAGCTCCAGCCACGCGTCCTCGGCGTCAGTCAGCGCGCGCTCGACGTCGGCGAGCTCGCTGGTCACGCGCCGCATCTCGACGAAGTTGCCGGCGACGGCCGGCGTCGCGATCGCCAGCTGGAGCTGACTGCGCCGGAGGCCGAGCCGCGAGAGCTCGCCGTCGAGCGTCTCGCGGCGGCGGCGGTAGGCCTCCTTTGACAGCTTCGGCCGCGCCTTCCGCTTGGCCGCCGGCGGAGCCGCGGCGTCGGGAGCCCTCGATCCGTTGCCGCCATCGGTCACGGCCGTCGCGTGACCGGTCGGAACCGGCGTCCCGGCGCCGGGAACCGGCCTCCCTCGGTTGAGCCGGCGTGCCGCCTCGGCCTGCACCGTCCAGCCGTCCCCGACCGCGGCCCGCCAGGCGCGGTAGCCGCCGTCGAACGGCACCGCGATGCCGTCGTCGACGACCCACAGCCGCTCGCAGATCGTCTCCAGCAGCCGCCGGTCGTGGGACACGACCAGGATCGTCGCCGGCGCCTCGGCAAGGAACGCCTCGATCGCCTCGCGGGCGGCGATGTCGAGGTGGTTCGTCGGCTCGTCGAGCAGCAGCAGGTTCGAGGGCAGGATGCCCAGCAGCGCGAGCTCGAGGCGCGACCGCTCGCCGCCCGACAGCAGCCGGACCTCCTTCAGCACGTCGTCGCCGCGGAACAGGAACCGCGCGAGGTAGCCGCGCGCCTCGCCCGGGGTCACCGGGATGGCCTCGAGCACCGCGTCGAGCACGGTCGCGCCCGGGATCGCGGCGTCGCGCAGCTGGGCGAGGTACGCGGGCGACACGTTGTGCCCGAAGGTGACCGCGCCGTCGAGCGCGGGGAGGTCGCCCGCGATCGTGCGCAGCAGCGTCGTCTTGCCGGCGCCGTTCGGCCCGACGATCCCGATCCGCTCCCCGCGCTGCGCGGCGAGGAACGTCGAACGGGCCACGGTCACGGGCCCGGCGGCCTCGGAGCCGTCGGGTGCGAGCGCCCCCCGGCCGGGTAGATAGCCGACCGCGAGGTCCTCGAGGCGGATCACGAGCTCGCCGGACCGCACCGGGCCGCCGGCGAGCGCGTTGCCCGGCAGCCGCAGGGCCTTGCCCGCCTTCGGCGTCTCGACCCGCTGCGCCCGCAGGCGCTCGAGCCGGGCCTCGTGCTCGTGCATCTTCACGTGCTTGCGCTGGCTGCGGTAGCGCTGGACGAGCTCGACCTCGCGCGCGATCGCGTCCTCGTGCGTCTCGGCCTCGCGCTCCGCCCGTGCGTCACGCTCGACGCGCTGGCGGTGGTAGGACGAGTAGTCGCCGCGGAACACCGTCAGGCGCCGGTCGCGCAGCTCCCAGACCCGCGACACCGTGGCGTCGAGGAACGCGCGGTCGTGCGAAGCGACGAGGAGGGCGCCCGAGCGTCGCCGCAGGTGTTCCTCGAGCCACTCGATCGCGCCGATGTCCAGGTGGTTGGTCGGCTCGTCGAGCAGGAGCAGGTCCGGATCGGCGATGACGAGGCGCGCGAGGGCGGCCCGCGTCTGCTGGCCGCCGGAGATCGCCGTGGGCGGGCGGGTCCACTCGTCGCGCGCGAACCCGAGGCCCGACAGCGCCTCGTCCACACGCTGGTCGAGCGTGTAGCCGCCGAGGACTTCGAACCGGTGCTGGAGGTCGGCGTAATGGGTGCCGGCGGCGTGGCCATCGTGCTCGAGCCGACCCAGCTCCTCCGCCATCCGCTCGAGGTGCGCCGCGCCATGCCGCACGGCCGAGCGCAGGTCCGGCGCCGCCATGAATGCCTCGTCGAAGTGCGCCTCCTGGCCCAGCAGGCCGAGGCTGAGGCCTCGCTTGCGGGTCGCGGTGCCCCGGTCCGGCTCGTCATGGCCGGCGGCGATCCGGAGCAGCG
>DATDJA010000428.1:0-3040 GCA_036520795.1 Candidatus Limnocylindrales bacterium | reverse complement strand
GAGGACCTGCGGCGCGTCGTGGCCGCCGTCGACCCCGATGCGATCCAGCTCTCGGGCGACGAGCCCACGTCCGTCATCGCCGGCCTCGGGCGGCCGGCATGGAAAGCGCTCCGCGTGCGGCCCGACGACGACCCGGATCGGGTCATCGGCCTCGCCCGCGCCTACCTCGACGCAGGCGCCGAGCGAATTCTCCTCGATACGGCCGGCGGTCCCCACCCCGGCGGCACCGGCGTCCGCGTGGAGGCTGGGCTTGCGGCCGCCGTCGCCCGTCAGGTCCCGATCACCCTCGCCGGCGGGCTCCACGCCGGCAACGTCGCCGACGCCATCCTGTCCATCGCGGCAACCGGCGTGGACGTGGCTTCCGGGACGGACGCGCCGCGTGTCGACGGCCAGCGCCCGCGCAAGGACCCGCTGCGCGTCGCGCTGTTCACGAAGCGCGCCCGCGACGCACGCCGGCATCGGCCCAACGTCGCCTTCGGCCCCGCGCCCGTGCACCCGGGCCTGCTCGAGGTCGACAGCGCCGGCCGCTGGGGGATGGAGCGCGACTTCGGCGGCCGCTATGTCCCCGAGACCCTGGTCGCGGCCCTCGAGCAGCTGGAAGCGGCCTATGACGCCGTCCGGCACGACCCGCGGTTTTGGGCCGAGCTCGACGACCTGCTCCGTCGCTACGTCGGTCGGCCGACGCCCCTCTACCGTGCCGATCGGCTGGCCGAGGAGGTGCTGGCCAAGGCTCGATCGTCGGTCTCACTCCGCCTGTACCTGAAGCGCGAGGACCTGGCCCACACGGGCGCCCACAAGATCAACAACGCGCTCGGCCAGGCGCTGCTCACGCGCCGGCTGGGCAAGACGCGGGTCATCGCGGAGACCGGCGCCGGCCAGCACGGAGTTGCGACCGCGACCGCCTGCGCGCTGCTCGCCCTGCCGTGCGTGGTGTTCATGGGCGAGGAGGACATCGGTCGCCAGGCCCCGAACGTGCTCCGCATGCGGGCGCTGGGCGCCGAGGTCCGGAGCGTCACGTCGGGTACGGCCACGCTCAAGGACGCGGTCAACGAGGCGATGCGTGACTGGGTCACCAACGTCGAGACCACGCACTACGTCCTCGGTTCGGCGATGGGTCCGCACCCGTATCCCACGATCGTGCGCGACCTCCAGCGGCGGATCGGTGACGAGGCGGCGGCGCAGCTGCTGGCGGTCGAAGGGCGGCTGCCGGACATGGCCCTCGCCTGCGTCGGCGGCGGGTCGAACGCCATCGGCCTGCTGTCGCGGTTCATCGGCGAACCGTCGGTGCGGCTGGCGGTGGCCGAGGCCGCCGGCGACGGCATCGCGACAGGGCGGCACGCGGCGGCGATCGCGGGCGGGACGCCCGGGATCCTGCACGGGTCGAGGTCGCTGATGCTCCAGGACCGGGACGGCCCGGTCGTCGAGGCGCACTCGGCGTCGGCCGGACTCGATTACCCGGGCGTCGGGCCGCAGCTGGCCGCGCTCGCGGAGGGCGGGCGGCTCGAGGTCGCGACCGCGACCGACCGCGAGGCCGTCGCCGCGATGCGCACGGTGACCCGAGCCGAGGGCATCCTGCCCGCGCTCGAGACGGCACACGCGATCGCGGCCCTGCCAAAGCTCCTCGCGGGGGTCGAAGGTTCGGGGCAGGCGTGGCCCGACGAGGCAGTGGTGCTGCTCGGATTTTCCGGCCGCGGCGACAAGGACCTGGCGGCCCTCGAGAAGTTCGCGGATGTCGAGCCGTGGGACTGATGCGATGACGATCGACGAGCTGCGCGCCTTCTGCATGTCGCTGCCCGGGACGCATGAGAAGGAGACCTGGGGCGACGCCGAGCACGCGGGCGACATCACGTTCCGGGTCAAGGACAAGATCTACGTGATGACCGGCCAGGGCGGCGGCGCCGTCAGCATCCGGACAACCGTCGAGCAGCAAGCCGATCTCATGGCGGCCTTTCCGGAGTCGGTCTCGATCGCGCGCTACGTCGGCCGGTTCGGCTGGGTCGACGTCGTCATCGATGGGCCAGGTTCGCTTGATCCCGAGGTCGTGCGCGACGTCATCCACTCGGCGTGGCGCAGGACCGTTCCGAAGTCGATGCTCCACGAACTCGAGGCAAGCGGCTCGTGAGTGCCGTCGCGACGCCGATCCACACCAACGACACCTTAGGCGCACGCCGGGTTGCCGATGGTTTCGCGCGGGCGCGCGCCGAGGGTCGTGCCGCCCTCATCCCGTACGTCGTCGCGGGCTACCCGGACGCCGACGCGAGCTTCGAGATCGCCTGTGCGGCGATCGACGCCGGGGCGGACCTGCTCGAGGTGGGGCTGCCGTACTCTGATCCGCTCGCGGACGGGGCGACGCTCCAGCGCGCGTCGCAGGGCGCGCTCGCGGCCGGCGCGACGTTCGACCGTTCGCTGGCGCTCGTCGCGCGGATCGCCGCCGCCCGCCCGGCCGTGCCGCTCGTGCCCATGGGCTATGCCAACCAGCTGATCGGGGGCGGCGACGGACGCGACCGGGCCCGGGCACTGTCCTCGGCCGGTGCGGCCGCCGTGATCGTCGCCGACCTCACGCCCGACGAGGGCGCCCCGTTCGAGCACGTTGCCGCCGAGGCGGGGATCGGTGTCGTGTATCTCGTGGCGCCGACGACGGACCCCGCGCGCCGCGCCGCGGTCGCTGCTCGCAGCGGCGGGTTCCTGTACTGCGTCTCGCTGGTCGGCGTGACCGGCGCCCGGACGTCGCTGCCACCGACCGTCGCCCGCCTCGTCCGCGAGGTCAAAGCGGTCTCGCCGGTACCGGTCGCGGTCGGCTTCGGGGTGTCGAAGCCCGCCCACGTCCGGGCGATCGCGAAGGCGGGAGCGGACGGCGTGATCGTCGCCTCGGCGCTGGTCGATGCGCTCGGCCCGGAAGGCCGCGACATCGCGGCCCTGTCGCGCCTCGTGAAGAGCCTTCGCGCCGCCACCGACCGCTGAGCCCGGGGCGCGACGCCGTTCGCCAGCATCGTTGACAGGTCCTGACCTCTGCCTTGGCATACTCGGGCCATGGCAAACC
>DATDJA010000427.1:0-2530 GCA_036520795.1 Candidatus Limnocylindrales bacterium | reverse complement strand
CGCAGCCGCGCGACGTCGCCGACCGACACGGCCTCCTCGACCTGGGTGACGCGGCCCTCGGCGTCGGCCATGAACAGCCGCACCATGCGCTCGACGAACGCCGCATCCCCGAGGACCGCGAGCCGCGCGAACGCCGCCTCGTCGATCACCGGGCCGTCGCCGCGGGGCTCGGGCTCGGGTTCGGGCCACGCGTCGTCTTCGGTCCGGGCCGGGATCAGCGTCTCGCGACGAGGGCCCGCGGACGGCAGCCAGCGCGTCAGCGCGCGATCGAGGTCCTCGTCGAGGACGGGCTTCACGACCAGGTCGTCGATCCCGGCCGCCAGCATCCGCTCCCGATCCTCCGGCTGCCCGCTCGCGGTGATGGCGACGATCGGGAGGCGCGGCTCCCCTTCGACGGCCTCGCGCCGGCGGATCTCGCGGGCGGTCGCCGGACCGTCGAGCCCGGGCATCATGCCGTCGACGAGCAGCAGGTCGAATGGTTCGGTCGCCAGACGGGCGAGCGCCTCGGTCCCGCTCCCGACCGCGACGACATCGAAACCCCGTGCGACCAGCTGGCCACGGGTGACCCGCCGGTAGCTCTCGCTGTCGTCCGCCACCAGGACGCGCCGTCGCCCGTCGCCGGGCGCGTCGGTTCCGGTGCTGTCGTTGGCGTTCACGCAGGCTCCATTCTCAGCGGTCCGCGGCCGGACCATCTGCCCTCTCCACGCGGGAACGTAGCCGCCCGCCGGGAGGCCGGACAGTCCCCAGTTGTGGGGGACCCGCTTGGCCTCGACCGAGGCGTAGGCTAGCCACACACCGCTTTGTTTCCTGGAGCCGTGCCATGACGCTGACCTCGAGCGCCGCCGAGCGCGACGTATCGCCGCTCGACCCCGACGAGCTCCACCTGATCGACGCGTACTGGCGCGCGGCCAACTACCTCTCCGTCGGGCAGATCTACCTGCTCGACAACCCGCTGCTCCGCGAACCGCTGCTCCCCGAGCACGTCAAGCCCCGACTGCTCGGGCACTGGGGTACGACGCCCGGCCTCAACCTCATCTACGCGCACATGAACCGCGTCATTCGGGCGCGCGACCTCGACGCGATCTACGTCATCGGCCCCGGGCACGGCGGACCCGCCATCGTCGCCAACGCCTGGCTCGAGGGCACCTACAGCGAGGTCTACCCAAGCATCACGCGCGACGCCGAGGGCATGCGCCGGCTGTTCCGCCAGTTCTCGTTCCCGGGCGGCATCCCCAGCCACGTCGCGCCGGAGACGCCGGGGTCGATCCACGAGGGAGGCGAGCTCGGCTACGCGCTCTCACATGCGTTCGGCGCGGCGTTCGACAACCCCGACCTGCTCGTGTGCTGCGTCGTCGGCGACGGCGAAGCCGAGACCGGGCCGCTGGCGACGAGCTGGCACTCGAACAAGTTCCTCGACCCGGTGCGCGACGGCGCCGTCCTGCCGATCCTCCACCTCAACGGCTACAAGATCGCGAACCCCACCGTCCTCGCCCGCATCCCAGCCGGCGAGCTCAACGCCCTGATGGAGGGCTACGGTTACCGGCCGTACCTCGTCGAGGGCGACGACCCGGCGGACGTCCATCAGCAGCTGGCGGCGGCCCTCGACGCGGCAACCGCCGAGATCGCGGCCATCCAGCGGGCGGCCCGGGAAGGCGGCGCCACCGAGCGTCCGCGCTGGCCGATGATCGTGTTCCGGACGCCCAAGGGCTGGACGGGGCCGGCGCAGGTCGACGGCCACCAGGTCGAGGGCACGTGGCGCGCGCACCAGGTGCCGATGGGCGAGGTCCGCACCAACGCGGACCACCGGGCGCTCCTCGAGACGTGGCTGCGCTCGTACCGCCCAGAGGAACTGTTCGACGAGCACGGCTCCCTGCGTGCGGAGCTCGCCGCGCTCGCCCCGACCGGGACGCGGCGCATGAGCGCGAACCCCGTCGCCAACGGCGGCGAGCTGCTGCGCGACCTCGACCTCCCGGACTTCCGGGCCTACGCCGTCGACGTCCCCGCTCCCGGCGCGACCATCGCCGAGGCGACGCGCGTGCTCGGTACGTGGCTGCGCGACGTCATGGACCGCAACGGCGAGACATTCCGGATCTTCGGGCCGGACGAGACGGCGTCGAACCGGCTCGATCCCGTGTTCGAGGTCACGAACCGCGCCTGGATGGCCGAGACGATCCCGGGCGACGACCACCTCGCGCCGGACGGCCGCGTCATGGAGGTGCTGTCGGAGCACCAGTGCCAGGGCTGGCTCGAGGGATACCTCCTCACCGGTCGCCACGGCGTCTTCAACTGCTATGAGGCGTTCATCCACATCGTCGACTCGATGTTCAACCAGCACGCCAAGTGGCTGAAGGTGACCCGCGATCTCCCCTGGCGCCGCCCGATCGCCTCCCTCAACTACCTGCTCAGCTCGCTCGTGTGGCGCCAGGACCACAACGGCTTCAGCCACCAGGATCCGGGCTTCATCGACCACGTCGTCAACAAGAAGGCGGACGTCATCCGGGTTTACCTGCCGGCCGACGCGAACACCCTG
>DATDJA010000426.1:0-7049 GCA_036520795.1 Candidatus Limnocylindrales bacterium | reverse complement strand
AGCCGATACCCCCGGCGCTCCGGGACCCTCGATGCCGGCCAGTGCGGCGAGGATCCGCTCCGGCGTCGCGGGCAGGTCGTCGATCCACGCCCCGGTCGCGTCGGGGATCGCCGCGACCACGGCCGGCGCCCCGACGTCCATCGGCAGCTCGCCCACGCCCTTTGCCTTGTGCGGCGCGTCCTCGAACGCCGCCTCGACCAGGATCGTGTCGATGCGCGGCGCGTCCATCGAGGTCGGGATGATGTAGGTCTGGAGACGGTCGTTGAGGTAGCGACCGTCGAGCAGCTTGATCTCCTCGATCGTCGCGTAGCCCACCGCCTGAAGCGTGCCGCCCTCGACCTGCCCCTCGCACAGGAGCGGGTGGATGACGCGCCCGACGTCGTCGACCGCCACCACCGACAGGACCGCCACCTCGGCCGTGTCCAGGTCGACCTCGACCTCCGCAACGGCCGCGGCCCATCCGAACGTCGGGTAGGCATCGCCGCTGTAGGTGGCGTCGTCGAACGTTCGGCCCGCGTAGGGGGAGAAGGTCTCGTCGATTCGGACGTACCCATGGGCCTTCGCGTCGTCGCGCCAGGACAGCCCGAACGGCCGACCGGTCCGGCCCTCGACCTCGGCCTTCAGCCGCCGCGCGGCCCCGATCAGCAGGCCACCGACGACCATCGCGGTCCGCGACGCGACCGTCGGCCCCGAGTCCGGCACGAACGCCGTGTCCTGGGGCGCCATCTCGACCTCGTCCACGTCGATCTCGAGCTCGGCCGCCACCAGCTGCGGGAAGATCGTCTTCGTCCCCTGCCCCATCTCGGTCGACGCCGTCAGGATCCGGATCCGCCCGTCGCCCGTACGTTCGAGGCTCGCGACCGAGGCCATCTTCTCCTCGCCCGAGCCCGTGAACCCCGCGCCGTGCCAGGCGAGCGCCAGCCCGATGCCGCGCGCCGTCCGGGCACCGGGTCCGCGCCCGGCCCGCTCCGCGGCCGTCCTCGCGCGCACGCGCTCGAACTCGCTCGCCTCGGCGGCCCGGTTCAGGACCTCGAGCGCCGCCGCGTCCTTGCGGAGGAGCTGGTTCGTGGGCGTCAGGCCGCCCGGCCGGTACGCGTTGAGCCGCCGCACCTCGAGCGGCGACATCCCGATCGCCTCCGCGGCTCGGGAGACCTGCATCTCGGCGGCGAACTCGACCTGCGGCGCCCCGAATCCGCGGAACGCGCCGTTCGGCGGCGTGTTGGTCGCGACCGCGCGGGACCGGATCCGGACGTTCGCGACGTCGTACGGGCCACCGGCGTGGATGGTGCCCCGCGACAGCACGACGGGCGTGAGCGTCGTGTACGCGCCACCGTCCATGACGAGATCGATGTCCTGGACAACGATCGTCCCGTCGGGTCGGATCCCCGTCCGATACCGGATCACCGCGGGATGCCGCTTGGTCGTCGCGGACAGGTCCTCGTGGCGGTCGTAGATCATCCGCACCGGGTGGCCGGTCTTGCGCGCGAGGAGCGCGGCGTGGAGCGAGATCATCGACGGGTACTCCTCCTTGCCGCCGAACCCGCCGCCCGTCTCCGCCTGGACGACCTGGGTGTGTGCGTCGTCGAGGTCCATCCCCGTCTTCAGCGCCTTGTGCACGTAGAACGGGCACTGGAGGCTGCCGTGGACGGTCATCCCGCCGTCCTCGCGCGGCACGGCGATGATCGCGTTGTTCTCGATGTACAGCTGCTCCTGGTGGCCGACCCGGTAGGTCGCCTCGATGATCTCGAGCCCGTCTTCCGCGAAGGCCGCGTCCACGTCGCCCTTGAGCAGCTCGTGGTGGGCGAACACGACGGTCGACTCGAGGGGATCGAAGACGGGAGGCAGGGCCTCGGTCCTGAGCGTGACGCGCTTCCTGGCTTCTCGGAGGGTCTCGCGATCCGCCGACGCGAGCAGCGCGACCGGCTCCGCCTGGTGCTGGATCTCACCGCCGACGGGGACGAGGATCGGCTGGTCCTCTGCGATGCTCGCGACGACGTTGCGGCCTGGGATGTCGACCGACGTGACGACGGCGACCTTCGACCAGTCGAAGGCGGGGTCGAGCTCAATCGCGAGCAGGCGGGCGTGCGGGACGGTCGAGCGGATCGTCGCGCCGTACCACGCGCCGGGGAACACGAGGTCGTCGGCGTAGAGCGCCTGTCCCGTGAGCTTGGCTGGACCCTCGCGGCGCGTCGGGAGCGGTACCGCGACACCCCGCACCGGCGCCGTGGATCGGGGGGCCGGGCTATGGATCGTCAAGGGTTGGGCGCCTCCGTCGGACTCGCCGAAGCGTGCTGTTCGCCGGCAGGGCGTGTCAAGCCGCGGTAGCGCCACGGCGCAGGGCGCGTCCCGGCGTCGCGCCCGTGTGGTCGCCGTTGTCGATGACGACGGTGCCGTTCACGATCACGTACGGGATCCCCACGGGGAATTGGCGCGGCGCTTCGTAGGTCGCGGGAGTCTGGATCGTCGCGGGGTCGAACAGGACGAGGTCGGCAGCGAGGCCGTCGGCGAGGACGCCGCGATCACGCAGACCCAGGCGGGCCGCCGGCATGCCGGTCATCCGGTGGACCGCCGCTTCGAGGCCGAGCAGGTGCTCCTCGCGCACGAACTGGCCAAGGATCCGTGGGTAGCTCCCGTACGTTCGCGGCGACGGCCTGTCGGCGATCAGCACCCCGTCCGTGCCGATCATGGCCTGCGAATGCGCGAGGAACGTCCGGATGCCGTCGGTGTGGGGGCCCGGCGTGACCTGGTTGACCCCCAGGTCCTCGGCGATGAGCAGGTCGCAGATCGTGTCGACCGGGTCGCGGCCCGTGTCGCGCATCACGTCGCCCAGCGTTCGGCCCTCCCAGGCGAGGTGCTCGGGACGTGTGAACGCGCCCAGGCGCAGCGCGTCCCATGAGCGGTCGCCGGCGAACAGGCGTCCACGCGCCGTCATCTCGTCGCGGATCCGGTCGCGCGCCCGCCGATCCGCGAGCCGTTCCTTGAGCGGCCCGACGCCGCCGGCCTGGATCCACATCGGCAGCATGATCAGCAGCCGCGTGCTCGACCACTCGTAGGGGTAGAGGTCGAAGGTGACGTCGAGGCCCTCTGCGCGCGCGTCGTCGACGAGGCCCAGCATCTGCTCCGGGGGGCCCGGGAACGTCGCCCGGTGGTAGAAGTGCGTGATGTGCACGGGCGACCCCCCGCGCCGGCCGATCTCGATCGCCTCCCGGAACGGGTCCAGGAACCCGTCGCCCAGCGGATAGCGCACGTGCGTGTGGTAGAAGCCGCCCAGCCTCGCGCTCTCCTCGGCGAGCGCGGCCAGCTCGGCCGTCGTCGCGTAGGCGCCCGGCGGGTAGTCGAGCCCGGTCGACAGCCCGAACGCCCCGTCCTCCATCGCCTCCCGCAGCCGTGCGCGCTGATCCGCGAGGGATCGCGCGTCGGCCTCAATCTCGTCCCAGCCGATGGCGGCGATGCGCAGCGGCGAGTTGCCGACCACGTAGGCGACGTTGACCGATGCCGCGCCGTCGTAGCGGGCGAGGTACTCGGCGACGGTCGACCAGTCGAAGGCGATGTCGGGCCGCCCGTCGAGGCCGCCGTTGAGGACGGCGAAGTCGAGCAGGTCCTTGCGCGACGGGAACGGGGCGTACGCGTTGCCGTCGACGCCAATCAGCTCCGTCGTGACACCCTGGCGCACCTTCGGCTCGTGACGGGGCTCGGCGAGCATCACCAGGCCGCCGTGGCTGTGGAGGTCGATGAACCCGGGCGCGACGACGAGCCCGGTCGCATCGATGGTCCGGCGGGCGACGACGTCGACCCCGTCCGGCGGGATGGCGAGCCGGTCCCCGACCACGGCGATGCGGCCCGGCCAGCGGGGCGAGCCCGTCCCGTCGACGAGCTTGCCGCCCGTGATCAGCAGATCGGCGTCGAGCGTCACGCGATCCCCGGCGGCCCGTCCAGGCGGCGGCCCCGCACCCACGCCGCGCGCACCATCTCCGTGTGCGGCCGGAATGCGAATCGCGACATGACCTCCGCCGGGTCGTCCGAATCGATCCCGGGGACCGGCGCCACCATCCGTGGGTCGACCGCGATCATGTCGGCCTCCTTGCCGGCCTCGAGCGACCCGATTGCATCCTGCTGACCGAGGGCCCGCGCGCCCTCATACGTGCCCATCCGCAACCAGTCGAGCGGCCCCAGCGGTGCCGTGTCGTCGCCGGGCTCACCCCGCTCGTCGGCCAGGACCCGCAGCCCGCTCTGGATGTAGCCGCCCGCGCGCATGCTGGCGAAGATCGACAGCTCGGGTCCCGCGGACACGTCGGAGCCGAGGCCCACCCGGATGCCCGCCGCCTGGTAGCGCGCGAGTGGCATTGCCCCCGAGGCGAGGAACAGGTTCGATGCCGGGCAATGGGCGATGGCCGAGTCGGTCTCGGCCACTCTCGCGATCTCGCGCGGGGAGAGGTGGATCGCGTGGGCGAGGATCGTGCGCGGGCCGAGCCCGCCGGCCTGGTCGTAGACGTCGAGGTAGTCGATGGCGTCGGGGAACGCCAGCGCAACCTCGCGGATCTCGTTGCGATCCTCCGCGACGTGCGTCTGCCAATAGGCGCCGGTCTCGTTGGCAAGGTCGGCGGAGCGGCGAAGCATGTCTGGCCCGCACGAGAGCGCGAAGCGGGGCGTGAACGCATAGCGCAGGCGGCCGTCGTCGCGCATGTGCCAGCGCGCGCACAGGTCGGCTGACTGACGAAGGCTGATGTCGAGGACGCGGGCGGACGAGAGCGTGTCGTCGTAGCTCCCGCGATCCATCATCACCTTGCCGATGACGGCGCGAATCCCGTGCGCCTCGGCGGCCCGGAACGCGGCGTCGAGGGAGGACTCGTACACCGCCCCGTACATGACCGCGGTCGTCGTACCGGCCGCCGCGAACGCGCGGAACGCGAGCGGCGCCAGGCGCTCGGCGGCCTCCTCGTCGAACGCCCGCTCGAGCGGGAAGATGTACCGCCGGAGCCAGGTGAGGAGGTCCAGGCCCGCGCCGACGCCCGCGTTCGGCAGCTGTGGCAGGTGGACGTGCAGGTCGACCATGCCGGGCAGCACGACCAGCGGGCGCAGGTCGATGGCGCCCTCGGGAGCACCGTCCCCCGGCCACGACCCGATGGCGGCGATCCGGCCGGCGGCGTCCACCTCGATCCGCCCGTCCGCCTCGTACCGCGTGCCGCCGCCGGCGAGCGGCGTCAGGACACGCGCACGGAGCACGAACGGCGGCCGGTCGGGAAGGGCGTCTGCCATCAGATCGGATGCTACATGCGCGACGACGAGCCCAAGCGACGCACAATGCGACCGTGGACGCCGACTTCGACCGCCTGCTGACCGACCGGCTCGTGATCCGTCGGTTCGCCGTGCAGGACGCCGAGGCGTTCGCCCGCTATCGCTCGCTGCCCGACGTCGCGCGCTATCAGTCGTGGGAGGCGCCCTATTCGATCGAGCGGGCGCGGGCGTTCGTCGACTGGATGGCCTCCCACCAACCCGACGAGCGGGGCGAGTGGTACCAGTTCGCGATCTCGACCCGCGACGACCCGATGACCCTCATCGGCGACTGCGCGTTTCACGGTCGCGCGGCCGAACCGATGATCGCTGACATCGGGTACACGATGGACCCGTCGTCCCAGGGGCACGGCTACGCGACCGAGGCGGTGGGCGAGCTCGTGCGCTACCTGATCGAGGACCGCGGCAAGCACAAGGTCTGCGCCGACTGCGACACCCGCAACGATGGGTCGTGGAAGCTGCTCGAGCGGCTCGGGTTCCGGCGCGAGGGCGAGATCCGCGGCGCGTACCGGGACGGCGAGGGCTGGGCGAGCGAGTACCTGTACGGAATGCTGGCCGAGGACTGGCGCCGACGGGCTACTCTGGATGCGAATCCACCCAACGGGACCGGGAGCACGCCATGAGCCGGATCGTCGTCATCGCCTTTGACACCGAGGAGCAGGCGCGTGAGGCGCTCGCGACGCTGCGCGGCGTCGAGAAGCAGGGTCAGATCCACTTCGAGGACACCGCCGTCGTCACCCACAAGGCCGACGGGTCGTTCGACGTGAAGAACGAGGCCAGCAGCGCCACGGAGGCGGGGGCCGTTGTCGGCGGCCTCATCGGCGGCGTCGTGTTCGTGATCTTCCCGATCGCCGGCATCGCGCTGGGTGCCCTCGCGGGCGCCGGCGTCGGGGCCGCCATGGGCCACGGCGTGCCCGGCGACTTCGTGAAGGAGGTCGAGGCGAAGCTGCCGGCCGGCAAGTCGGCGCTGTTCCTCGAGATCCAGTCGGCCAACGCGGAGGTCGCGATCGCCGCGCTGCGGAAGTACCACGGGGAGATCATCCAGACGTCGCTGGACGAGGAGACCGAGGAGGCCCTCAAGGCCGCGCTCGCGAGCCCCGCCAGCTGACGAAACGCCGGGTCGGCCGGTCACGACCCAAGGCGCGATATCACCCGTTGTGGAGCACGTCGCGCTGCTCCGGAACGAGTACCGTTCGCAAGATCAGCAGGTACTGGCCCGCCAATGCAGCGACCCTGACCGGGTGTAGAGGGGCGTCATGAATCTCACCGCGTTATACACGACCCAGCTTCGCGTGCTGTGGCAGTGGCGTGGGGGACGCAAGGCGCTGATCAAGCGCCTGCTCATCACGCTCCTCGTGTCCTCGATCGCGTTCCTGCTGACGGCGCTGCTCCTGCCGGGCATCACGCTCGACCGGCTGCTCGACGGCGTCATCGTCGTCATCGTCATGGCGCTGCTCAACGCGCTCGTCCGGCCTGTGGTGCTCGCGATCGTCGCGCCCAGGTCGCTGATCCTGACCGGCATCTCCGTGATCGTGCTCCAGATCCTGGTGTTCCTCGTCGGGGCCAACGTCGTTCCGGGCGTGCACATCAACGGGGTCCTGACAGCCTTCGTCGGCTCGTTCGTGTACGCGATCATCAACACGATCCTGACGGCGATCCTGGGCATCGACAGCGGCGACTCGTTCTACGGCCTGCTGATCCAGAACCTGCTGCTCAAGCGGGCCGCGCCGAAGTCGGACCAGCCGGGCCTCGTGATC
>DATDJA010000425.1:0-5839 GCA_036520795.1 Candidatus Limnocylindrales bacterium | reverse complement strand
CTGGCAGCGCTGCCTCCGACCGTGCGCTCGATCGCCGTCCTCGATCGGACCAAGGAGCCGGGCGCGGTCGGCGAGCCGCTGTATCTCGACGTCGTCGGTGCCCTCAGCGAGGCGATGGATGCCGATGCGCCGCGCTTCGCGGTTCCGCCGCGAGTGATCGGCGGACGCTACGGGCTCGCGTCGAAGGAGTTCACGCCCTCGATGGTGAAGCCCGTGTTCGAGGCGCTGGCCGAGCCGCGACCGAGGCGCCACTTCACGGTCGGCATCGTGGACGACGTGACGCATCTCAGCCTGCCGATCGACGACGCCTTCCGGTACCGACGCCCGGCGGGCGAAGTCCAGGCGATGTTCTTCGGACTGGGCTCGGACGGCACGGTCGGTGCGAACAAGGCCTCGGTCAAGATCATCGGCGAGAGCACCGGCCTCTACGCCCAGGGCTACTTCGTGTACGACTCGCGCAAGTCCGGATCGATCACCGTCTCTCATCTGCGCTTCGGCCCCGAGCCGATCCGCTCCACCTACCTCGTGGAGGACGCCGACTTCGTCGCCTGCCACCAGTTCGGCCTGCTGGAGCGGGTGAACGTCCTCGAGCGCGCAAAGCGCGGCGCCACGTTCCTGCTCAACGCCCCGTACGGCCCGGACGAGGTGTGGGAGCACCTGCCGCGGGACGTCCAGGCGACGATCGTGGCGAAGGACATCGACCTGTGGGTCATCGATGCGCTCGCCGTCGCCGCCGAGGCCGGCACCGGCAGCCGGATCAACACGGTCATGCAGCCGTGCTTCTTCCAGCTCGCCGGAATCGTGGCGCCCGACCAGGCCGTCGCGGGCATCAAGGCGTTCGTCCAGAAGACCTACGGCAAGCGCGGCGCAGCCATCGTCGAGCGCAACTTCGCGGCGATCGACCGGTCCCTCGAGCGGCTCGCGCGCGTCGAGGTCGGCGCGGTCGGCGCGGTCGGCAGGGCGGCCACCGACGGCCGGCACCCGAGCCCCGATGTGCCGGACTTCGTCACCCGCTTCACGTCACGACTCCTCGCCGGCCAGGGCGACCTGCTGCCGGTCAGCGCGCTCCCGGTCGACGGCACGTTCCCGACCGGGACCGCGGCCTTCGAGAAGCGCGCGATCGCCCAGGAGATCCCGATCTGGGATCCGACGATCTGCATCGACTGCGGCAAGTGCGCGATGGTCTGCCCGCACGCCTCGATCCGGATGAAGGTCTTTCCCGCCTCGGCGGTGGAGGGCGCGCCGAGCTCGTTCCTGCACAAGGAGTTCCGCTCCCGCGAGCTGCCCGGGCATCGGCTGACGATCCAGGTCGCGCCCGATGACTGCACCGGGTGCGGCGTGTGCGTGGACGTCTGTCCGGCGCGCAGCAAGACCGACACCAGCCACAAGGCGATCGAGATGGCGCCTGCCGCCGCGCATCGAGACCTCGAGCGCGAGCGGTGGGACGTGTTCCGTTCGATCCCGGCGCTCGACCGTGGACTGCTGCCGCACGACACGATCAAGGGATCACAGGTGCTGGAGCCGCTGTTCGAGTTCTCGGGTGCATGCGGAGGGTGCGGCGAGACGCCGTACATCCGCCTGGTGAGCCAGCTGTTCGGCGATCGGATGATCGTGGCCAACGCGACCGGCTGCTCCTCGATCTACGGCGCCAACCTGCCCACGACCCCGTGGACCGTCAACGCCAGCGGGCGAGGCCCGGCCTGGAGCAACTCGCTGTTCGAGGACAACGCCGAGTTCGGGCTCGGGATGCGGCTCGGGATCGACGCCCAGCAGGAGCAGGCCCGCCGCCTGCTCGAGCGCCTCGGCCCGCGCCTCGACGCGGACCTCGTCGACGGGCTGCTGACGGCCGTCCAGGACGACGAGGCCGGGATCGAGCTCCAGCGTGACCGCGTGGCCCGCCTGCGCGGGGCGCTGGCGACGATCGACGGCGTCGACGCGGCCGAGGCGCGACACCTGCTCGCGCTCGCCGGCGACCTCGTCCGACGGGGGGTGTGGATCATCGGTGGCGACGGCTGGGCCTATGACATCGGGTTCGGCGGCCTCGACCAGGTGCTCTCGTCCGGCCGCAACGTCAACATCCTCGTCCTCGACACCGAGGTCTACTCGAACACCGGCGGCCAGGCGTCGAAGAGCACGCCGCGCGGCGCGGTCGCCAAGTTCGCCGCCGCTGGCAAGCGGACCGGGAAGAAGGATCTCGGGGCCATCGCGCGCTCCTACGGCGACGTGTACGTCGCCCAGATCTCGATGGGCGCCAACGATGCCCAGACGACGAAGGCGCTGATCGAGGCCGACGCCTGGCCGGGACCGTCCCTCGTGATCGCGTACAGCACCTGCATCGCCCACGGCATCGACATGGCGACGTCGATGGCGCACCAGAAGGACGCCGTCCGGAGCGGCTACTGGCCGCTGTACCGCTTCCACCCCTCGGAGGTCGACGGGGGCCACCCGTTCAAGCTCGACTCCGCCGCCCCGACCATTCCGGTCGCCGAGTTCGCCGCCACCGAGGCGCGATTCGCGGTCCTGCAGCGGACGCACCCGGAACGCGCGGCCGAGCTCGCATCGCTGGCCCAGGCCGACGCCGACGAACGGTGGCGCTACTACCAGGGCCTCGCCGGGATCGAGCGAACGGTGCCGCACATCGACCATCGAGCACCGGAGGGCCCCGAGGCATGACCGTCGACCTGCGTACGACCTACCTCGGCCTCGCGCTGCGCTCGCCGATCGTCGCGTCGGCCGCGCCGCACAACGGCGATCCGGAGCGGGCCCGCCGCCTCGATCAGGCCGGGGTCGGTGCCATCGTCCTTCCGTCACTGTTCGAGGAGGAGATCCTCGCGGAGGAGCTCGAGCTCGGGCGCGTGCTCGAACAGGGAACCGAGCAGTTCGCGGAGTCGCTCGGCTACTTTCCGCGCGTCGATCGATTCGTCGGCGCTGCCGATCGCTACCTGACCTCGCTCGAACGGGTGAAGGCCGCCGTCGGCGTCCCGGTGGTCGCCAGCCTCAACGCGAGCTCGCCGGGCGGCTGGGTCCGTCACGCGCAGCGGATCGAGGCCGCGGGCGCGGATGCGCTCGAGCTCAACCTCTACCACCTTGCGGTCGATGGCACGCGGACGGCCACGGCCATGGAGGCCATCGACCTCGAGCTGGTCGCGGCCGTGCGCGACGCGGTCACGATTCCGCTCGCGGTCAAGCTGAGCCCGTACTACTCGGCCTTCGCGAACTTCGCACCGGCGGTCGTGACGGCGGGCGCGGACGGACTCGTGCTGTTCAACCGGCTCTACCAGCCGGACCTCGACCTCGAGACGCTTGCCGTCGTGCCCAGCATCGAGCTCAGCAGCCCCTGGGAGATGCGCCTGCCCGTCCGCTGGATCGCCATCCTGCGACCACGGCTCGGCGCCGCCGTCTCACTCGCGCTCACGTCCGGCGCGCACGCCGGCACGGACGTCGTCAAGGGGCTGATGGTCGGTGCCGACGTCGTGATGATGACGTCGGCCCTCCTGCTCCACGGGCCCGAGCATGTCGCCACCGCGGAGGCGGAGTTGCGGGCCTGGATGGACGAGCACGAGTACGAATCGGTCGCGCAGCTGCGCGGCAGCGCCAGTCAGGCGAACGTCGAGGATCCAGGCGCCTTCGAACGTGCCAACTACATGCAGACGCTGCGGTCCTGGACGTCCGGGTCGAGATCGATCGCGAGCCCGGCCATGCGTGGTGGTGACGGGTAGGCCCCGTCGATCGGGCCATCCGACCCCCGCGAACGGGACGTGCGGCCGTCGTCGTGGGCGCACGCGGCAGCCATGCTCACGGTGCACGACCGTCGGCCGGCGGCCGACAAGCGCAGAGGAGCCTGTCATGAAGAAGATCCTCGTGGCGTATGACGGCGGCGATCCCGCGCGTCGCGCCCTCGACCTTGCGATCGAGCTGGCCCAGAAGTTCGGGGCCACCGTCGCCGTCGTCAGCGTCACCCCGGTCCATCCCGGGCGGGCCCCGATCGACCCGTGGGACGACCGTGAGGTGCACCTGGGCGAGCTGCTCGAGGCGCAGACGATCCTCCGCGCGAAGGGGATCGAGGCGGAGATGCTGGCGCCCGCCGGCGATCCGGCGATCACCATCGAGCGACTCGCTGCGGACGGCGGCTTCGACGCGGTCGTGATCGGGTCCCGTGGCCTCGGCGCCCTGGCGCGAGCGCTCCAGGGCAGCACGTCCGAGCACGTCGCGACCCACAGCGAGACGACGGTCATCGTCGCCCGCTGAGTCGACGGGTGCCCGCGAGACCGAGAGTCGTCGGCCACCGGCCGGCACCCCACCACCTGCTCGGATAGCGATCCGGCTCACCTTCCAGCCGGGCCGCGACACCGGACGGTGACAACCGGCGGAACCCGCAAGGGTCCCGCCGGTTGGCTTGTGACTCGGTGCAGATACGAAACCAGGGCCTTGAAGGCCCTGGTGGTCGGGAGGGTCAGGATGGTGGGCGATACTGGGCTCGAACCAGTGACCTCACGGATGTGAACCGTGCGCTCTGACCGACTGAGCTAATCGCCCGAGGTCCCCGAGGGGACCCGCATGATACCCCGTCGGGCGGCCCGGCTTACAGCTTGATCCCGGGCCAGCGCTCTTCCACCGCCTCGGGGCTGACGCCTTCGACGGCCACCAGCTTGGTCCGGCCGCTCGCGCCGGCGATCAGGTGGACGGCGCCCCGCGGGACCCCCAGCTCGCCCGCGATCAGCTTGAGCAGGGCGTGATTCGCGGCGCTCTCCACCGGCGGCGCGGACACGCGGGCGTGGAGCACTCCGTCGACCACGCCATCGACGCGATCGGCCACCCCACGAGGTGTCAGGCGGACGGCGAAACGGATGTCGTTCGAGCTCACCGGCGTTCGAGTCTAACAGCCCGGTCGACGGCCTCAGCCGGGCGTCTCAGCCGTGATGATGCCGCTCGCCGAAGATTGCGCGACCGACCCGCACGATCGTCGCGCCCTCCTCCACGGCCACCTCGAAGTCGTCGCTCATCCCCATCGAGAGCGCGGCGCCGAGGGCGGGCTGACCCGCGCAGAGCGTCTCGGCGAGTCGCCGCAGGGCGACGAACGTCGGGCGGGCCGCTTCCGGGGAATCGACGAGCGGGCCGATCGTCATCAGCCCGTCGACGCGCACGTTGGGCAGGCGCAGGAGCTCCGGCAGGGCCCCGGTCGCGGCGTCTGGCGTGAACCCGGCTTTGGCGGGGTCGTCCGCGACGTTCACCTGGAGCAGCACCGGCAGCGGCCGCCCCGGCGACCGCTCCCGGGCGAGGCGGTCGAGGCGCCGCGCGAGGCCGAGGCTGTCAACGGACTGGATGGTGTCGAACAGCTCGACCGCACGGCCGGCCTTGTTTGATTGCAGGGGCCCGACGAGGTGCCACGTCCCGCCGCTCGTCGCCGGAATCTTGGTGGCGGCCTCCTGGACGCGGTTCTCCCCGAGGGTCCGCAGGCCGGCATCGATCGCCGCCTGGGCGCGCTCGGCCGGGACGGTCTTGGACACGGCGACCAGCGTCACGGCGGCGGGATCGCGTCCCGCGCGTCGGGCGGCTCGTTCGATCCGCTCGAGCACGCGCTCGCGGGCGGCCGCAAGCTGGGCGACCTCATCGACGGTCATGGCTCGAGCCTGCGCTGGATCCGGCGCTCCGGGCGCCGGCGGGACTAGCGCCGGCGGAGGAAGCTGGGGATCTCGAGGTCGTCGGCGTCGTACGACGCGGCCCGCTTGGGCGGCGCCTGCTCGCCGACCGAGCGCGGCTGTGCCGGTGCGGTCGCGGTCGCGACGTCGAACCCGTCGGGCTCGAGCTCGGTGCGCTGGCGCTCGAGCTCCTCGAGGAA
>DATDJA010000424.1:0-5661 GCA_036520795.1 Candidatus Limnocylindrales bacterium | reverse complement strand
GCCCACCGCAGCCGCGGCTGCCGTCGATCGAACAAGGACCGCCACCGTGAACGTGCTCAACGAGATCGTGCAGGACCAGCTGCGCACCGACCTCCCCGTGATCACCCCGGGCGACACCGTCAAGGTTGCTGCGAAGGTCGTCGAGGGCAACCGCGAGCGCGTCCAGGTCTTCGAGGGCCTCGTCATGCGCATGCGCAACAGCGGCATCGCGTCGACGATCACCGTCCGCCGGATCGCCTCGGGTGTCGGGGTCGAGCGCACGTTCAAGCTGCACAGCCCGCGCATCGACCGGATTGAGGTCGTCCGCCACGGCCAGGTCCGCCGCGCCAAGCTGTACTTCCTGCGCGACCGCGTGGGCAAGGCCGCCACGACGCTCCGCGAGCGCCGCTAGAGCGTCACCGTTCCCCGGACGAGCGTCGCGCTGCGACCACCGGTCCAGACGGTCCCGTCCGCGTCCTGGGTGATCAGGACTCGTCCCGCCCGCCCGATCGCCGTCCCCTGTGACGCCGTGTACGGCGCCCGGATCCGCCCCGTCGAGATCAGCCATCCGGCGACCGACGCGTTGAGGCTGCCCGTGACCGGGTCCTCGACGGTCGCCCCGTGCTGCGGCCAGACCGCGCGGAGCTCCAGCGCCGCCGGCGATCCGTCGGGATACGGCCCCACGATGCCGATGTCGAACGGCACCAGACCGGGACGGATCGCGAGGACCTCGTCGGCGCTCGCCAGCAGGATCGCCGCCCAGCCCGGACCGTTGTCCGCCCACGTCGCGTCCACGATCGCTTCGCGCGTGATGCCGAGCCCCTCGGCGATCGCCAGCACGTCCGCCTCGTCGACCGGCCCGGAGCGCAGGAGCGGCGGCGCCGCGAAGCTGAGCACGTCCCCCTCGCGGCGGACCTCGACCAGCCCCGCGCCGCATTCCTGGACGATCCGGTCCGCATGCCGGGGCGTGCCGCCCGCCTCGAGCCAGGCGTGGCACGAGCCGAGGGTCGGGTGGCCCGCGAACGGCAGCTCGGCCTCGGGGTGGAAGATGCGGGCGCGGTAGTCGGCCGCCGGATCGGTCGGCGGGAGCAGAAACGTCGTTTCCGAGAGGTTCGTCCACCGGGCGAAGCGCTGCATCTCGTCGCTCGACAGCCCGCTGCCGTCCAGGACGACCGCGAGCGGGTTGCCGAGCCCGGGCTCGGTGGTGAACACGTCGACCTGTGCGAACGCGCGATCCATGGGTCCCGAGTCTGCCATGGCGCGGTAGGCTATGGGCCGATGGCCGTGATCGTCCCGACGCTGCGCTGGGAGCGCCCCCTGTGGCGCGACGGCGCGACCCGCATCGTGGGCGTGGACGAGGTCGGGGTTGCGCCGACCTGCGGTGCCGTGGTCGCGGCGGCCGTGATCATGTCCCCCAACTGCCACCGGATCCCGGGCGTGCGCGACTCGAAGACGTTGTCCGCCGCCCAGCGCGAGCGATTGGCCCCGATCATCCGGCGGCGCGCCGTCGCCGTCGGCCTGGGCGCCGCGTCCGTGGCGGACATCGACCGCCTCAACATCTACCACGCGACCCACCTCGCGATGCGCCGCGCGATCGCGCGCGTCGGCGGCCACGACCACGTGCTGGTCGACGGGCTGCGGATCGCGGACTTCGAGGCGGAGGTCGGGCCGTATACGGCGATCGTCGACGGGGACGCGCGGGTCTACTCGATCGCGTGCGCGTCGGTCGTCGCCAAGGTGGTCCGCGACCGGATGATGCACGCCCTCGCGGTGCGCTACCCCCAGTACGGCTGGGATCGCAATGCCGGCTACGCCACCCGTGAGCACCGTGACGCGATCCGGGCCCACGGGCTGACACCCCACCACCGCAAGAGCTGGCAGGCGCTCCAGGTGCTGCTCGCCGGGGACCAGCTGGGGCTGTTCGACGTCGACGACGATCTCGCGGATGAGGGCGACCTGGTGGCGGTCCCGATCGGTGGCTTCGACGCGGCGGACCAGATCGCGGTGGGCGCCGTCGGCGACCGATAAGCGCCGGTTGAGTGGCCGCGGCCATCATCGGGCGCATGACCTACCCGGCCGGCCCCGCCCAGCGTGTGGGTGCCGCCGCGGAACGGTTCATCGCGAGCCGGCTCATCGGGGAGGGCTGGGAGATCCTGGCCCGCAACGCCAGGATCGGGCGCGACGAGCTGGACCTGATCGGGATCGATCCCGGTCCGCCGCGCACGCTGGTGGTCGTCGAGGTCCGCTGGCGGGGCCGGCGGGACTTCGGGCTGGCCGAGGAGAGCCTCGACCATCGCAAGCGGGCGGCGCTGCGCCGGGCGATCGGCGCCCTGATCGGGGCCGGCGGACTCCCGGACGGGAAGGCCCTGCCACGCCTGCCGCTGCGCGTCGACCTGGTTGCTGTCGACCCCGGACCGGACGGCGAGCCGTCGGTCCGCCACCACCGCGGGATCCGGCCATGACTGGCGCCGGAGCGGGAAGCCCGGGGACCCGTGCTACACTCCCGGCCGCCGCGGACACGCCGTGGCGTACCAGGCCCACGCCGGATCGACCGGCATGGAGCACACACGCGGATCACGATCCCGAGCGGGACGGTGCCGGACGGGCAGAGGTCGCGAGACCTGCCGACGGCCCCGCAGGGGATCCGCGGAGGCACAACCGCAGGAGGACACAGCGTGCCCACCGTCTCGATGCGCCAGCTGCTCGAAGCCGGCGTCCACTTCGGCCACCAGACGCGCCGATGGAACCCCAAGATGCGCCCGTATATCTTCGCGGAGCGCAACGGGATCCACATCATCGACCTCGCCCAGACGGTCAAGCGCCTGGACACGGCGCTCGAGTTCGTCACCGAGACCGTCGCCCGCGGCGAGAGCGTGATGTTCGTCGGCACCAAGAAGCAGGCGCAGGAGCCGGTGATGCAGGAGGCGATGCGCTCCGGCCAGCCGTACGTCACCAAGCGCTGGCTGGGCGGCATGATGACGAACTTCGTCACCATCAAGAAGCGGATCGGCCTGCTCGACCAGCTCGAGGCCCGGCAGCTCGCCGGCGACTTCGACCGGCTGCCGAAGAAGGAAGCCGCGCTGCTCACCGAGGAGCTGAACAAGCTCAACGCGATGCTCGGCGGCATCCGCAAGATGAAGCGCCTGCCCGGCGCCATCTTCATCGTCGACCCGCACCGCGAGCGGATCGCCGTGACCGAGGCCAACAAGCTCGAGATCCCGGTCATCGGCACGGGCGACACCAACGTCGACCCGGACGAGCTGGACTTCATCATCCCGGCCAACGACGACGCGATCCGCGCCATCCGGTTGCTGTGCCAGCTGGTCGCCGACGCGGCGATCGAGGGTTCGCAGCTGCGCGCCGCACGCGCCTCGTCCGAGCCCGAGGCACCCGAGCAGCAGGCGATCGACGAGCCGGAGTTCGACGAGACCGCCGCGGCCGACCTGGTCGCCCAGCTGGCGGCGGGCGGCACGCTGTCGTTCGATCCCGAGCTCGACGACGAGGACCTCCTCCCGGGTTCGCCGCGAACTGACGAACCGGCAGCCGCCGACTCCCCGGCCGACGACGCAACAACGCCGGCCGAGGACGCACCCGCCGACTGATCCGGGGGCGGGGCGGCGGCGACGTCGACCGCCCGCGCCCACGACCACGAACAACCGACGGCACGCGCCACCTGCGCACGCCGTACGCTAGACACAGGAGCACCACGCCCATGGCAATCACCGCCGAAGCCGTCAGGGAGCTGCGCGAGCGCACCGGCGCGGGCATGATGGACTGCAAGCGCGCGCTCGAGGAGACGGACGGCGACATCGACAAGGCCGTCGCGCTGCTGCGTGAGCACGGAGTCGCGTCGGCCGCCAAGAAGGCGGGCCGAGACGCGCGCGAAGGACTCGTCGGCAGCTACATCCACACGGGCGGCCGGGTCGGCGTGCTCATCGAGGTCAACTGCGAGACGGACTTCGTCGCGCGCACCGACGACTTCGGCAAGCTGGTCCGCGACCTCGCCATGCAGGTCGCCGGCCTCGCCCCCCTGTACGTCGACATCGACGCCATCCCGGCGGAGGTCCTCGAGGCGAAGAAGGCCGCCCTCGTCGCCGACGAGTCGGTCCAGGCCAAGCCCGAGGCCGTGCGCGAGAAGATCGTCGATGGCCAGCTCAAGAAGTGGTACCGCGAGGTCTGCCTGCTCGAGCAGCCGTTCCGCGACGAGGACCGCAGCGTGCGCGACCTCGTGACGGAGAAGATCGCGACCATGGGCGAGAACATCCGCGTGCGCCGGTTCACCCGCTACGCGCTCGGGGAGGAGCTGTGACCGAGGACGGTCGCCGGTCCCGGGCCAGCACGGGGTCGACGACCCCGCGCGACGGACGGGTGGGCTACCAGCGGATCCTGCTCAAGCTCTCGGGCGAGGCGCTGCTCGGCGAGCGCCAGTACGGCGTGGACCCGGCGTTCTGCGCGTTCATCGCGCGCCAGGTGGCCGAGGTGCACGCGACCGGCGTCCAGATCGGAATCGTCGTCGGTGGCGGGAACATCTTCCGCGGCCTCGCGGCCGCCGCGCGCGGCATGGACCGGGCGACCGGCGACTACATCGGCATGCTCGCGACCGTGATGAACGGCCTCGCGCTCCAGGACGCGATCGAGAAGATCGGCATCCCGGTGCGAGTCCTGAGTGCCATCGCCATGAACGAGATCGCCGAGCCCTATATCCGGCGGCGTGCCGTGCGCCACCTCGAAAAGGGCCGGGTCACGATCTTCGTGGCCGGCACCGGGAACCCGTACTTCACGACCGACACAGCGGCGGCGCTGCGAGCGGTGGAGATCGGCGCCGAGGTGCTGCTCAAGGCGACCAAGGTCGACGGGGTCTACGACGCGGACCCGATGACCGACCCGAGTGCCACCCGCTACTCGAGCCTCGGCTACCAGGACCTGCTGCGCGACCAGCTCAAGGTGCTCGATGCGGCGGCCGTGTCGCTGTGCCTCGAGAACGACCTCCCGATCGTCGTGTTCGATCTCAACGCCCCCGACAACATCAGCAGGGTTGCCCGCGGCGAGCCGGTGGGTACCCTGATCTCCGCGGAGCGGGGAGGAGTCACCGGATGACCAGCGAGATCCTGGCCGGCGCCGAGCGCAAGATGCTGCGCGCCGTCGAGGCGATGGAGCGCGACTTCCAGGGCCTGCGGACCGGCCGCGCGTCGACGTCGCTCGTCGAGCGTCTGACGGTCGACTACTACGGTACCCAGACGCCGCTCAACCAGCTGGCGTCGATCAGCGTGCCCGAGGCGCACCAGATCGTGATCCAGCCCTGGGACCGCGGTGTCATCGGAGCCATCGAGAAGGCGATCCAGAAGAGCGACATCGGCCTGACCCCGAACGTCGACGGCACGCTGGTCCGGCTGAATATCCCGCCGCTGACCGAGGAACGTCGCAGAGACATCGTCAAGAGCGTCCACAGGCGGATGGAGGAGGCCCGCGTGGAGATCCGCAATCTCCGCCGTGAGGCCGCCGACGCCCTCAAGAAGGAGGAGCGGGACGGCGAGGTCGGGACCGACGAGTCCCGGCGCCAGCTGGACCAGCTCCAGAAGATCACGGACCGGGTGGTCGCAGACGTCGATCGCCTGGGGGATGTCAAGGAGCAGGAGGTCCTCGAGGTCTAGTGGCCCAGGCGCCGCTCGATCGTTCGCTGGC
>DATDJA010000423.1:0-3682 GCA_036520795.1 Candidatus Limnocylindrales bacterium | reverse complement strand
CGAGCCGATCACCAGCCTCATCGGCACCGGCGTCGGCGGGGCGGGCGCGCTCCGCAACCTCGCCAACGCCAACACCTGGTCGGGCGCCATCGTCCTGGGCGCGGCCGCGGGCGCGACCATCGCGTCCGATGCCGGCACCCTCACCCTGGCCACGGGCGGCATCACCGGTGCCACCCGGCCGCTCACGGTGACCGGCGCCGGCAACACGACCATCACCAGCGTCATCGGGACCACCTCGGGCACGCTGACCAAGACCGGGGCCGGCACCCTGGTCCTGTCGGGCACCAACACCTACACCGGGGCGACGACGGTGAGCGGGGGCACCCTCGCGATCGGTGCCGACGCGGCGCTGGGGACGGCTCCGGGCGTGGCGACGGCCGGGCACCTCACGATCAACGGCGCGACCCTCCAGGCGACGGCATCGCTCACGCTCAGCGCGAACCGCGGCATCGCGCTGACCGGTTCCAGCACGATCACGACCGACGCCGGCGCGACGCTCAGCTACGGCGGCGTGATCGCGGGCCCGGGCACCCTCACCAAGGCCGGTCCGGGCACGCTCGTCCTGCTGGGATCCAACACCTACGCGGGCTCGACGTCGATCACCGGCGGGACGCTGACGATCGGCGCGGACGCCGCCCTCGGCACGGTACCGGGCGCCGCGACCCCGGGCCACCTCACGCTCGACGGCGGCACCCTCCAGACGACCGCGACGTTCACGCTCGACATCCGTCGCGGGATCGCCCTCGCGCCCGGCGGCGCAACCTTCGACACCGCCGCCACGACGACGCTGACGTACGCAGGCATCGCGACCGGCACGGGATCGCTGACCAAGGCGGGCGGCGGTTCGCTGAGCCTCGCGGCCGCGACGGCCTCGGTCGGCGACGTCCTCCTCTCGGGCGGGACGCTGGTCGGACCGACCGGGTCGCCGTTCGCCGTCGCCGGGACTTGGACAAACAACGTGGGCACCGCGGCGTTCACCGGCGGCACCGGGTCGGTTTCGCTCGGGGGTTCAGCCATCCAGACCGTCGGTGGCAGCTCGGCCACCACCTTCAACTCGCTCACGATCGCCAACGCGAGCGGCGTGCTCCTGGGCGCCGATGCGCGAGTCGACGGCGTCCTGACGCTGACGAGCGGGGTGGTCACGACCGGCGGCAACACGCTCTATGTCGCCTCGGGCGGTTCGGTCGCGCGGACCGCCGGGCACGTGTTCGGCAACCTGCGCAAGGTGGTCCAGACCGGCTCGCCGAGCCTGACCTTCGAGGTCGGCGACGCGACCAACTACACGCCGGCCCAGCTCGCGTTCTCGGGCGTGACGACCGGTGGCGACCTGACCGTGAGCGCGACGCCGGCGGACCAGCCACAGATCGGCTCGTCCACGCTCGACACGTCGCTGATGGCCCATCGCTACTGGACGCTTGCCGGGCCGGGTCTGGCGTTCACGAGCTACTCGGGCACGTTCACCTTCGTCGCGGCGGACCTCGACCCCGGCGCGAACACGGCCGACTTCGTCGTGGAGCGCTACGCGACCGGAACGTGGACGCCGCTCGTCGCCGGCACCCGGACCGCCACCAGCACCCAGGCGACGGGCGTCACCGGCTTCGGCGACTTCGCCGCGGGCGAGCTCGCCTCGGGCGCGCTCGACCACTTCGTCGTCACGGCGCCCGGGTCGGCGACCGCGGGCACCGCGTTCAACGTCGGGGTCACGGCCGCGGACGTCGTCGGCAACACCGTGACCAACTACACGGGCACCATCGCGTTCACGAGCACCGACGCGTACGCCGCGTTCTCGCCCGTCTCCTACGACTTCCTCCCGGCGGACAACGGGTCCAGGACGTTCGTCGACGGCGCCACCCTGGTTACCGCGGGCACGCACACGGTGAGCGTGACCGGCTCCTCGAAGTCGGGCACCAGCGGAACGATCACGGTCGGCGCCGGGGCCTTCGACCGCCTCCTGGTCCTCGTCCCCGGCGAGAGCGCCGTCCCGGGCTCCGCCACCGGCCGGGCCGGGACGCCGACCACGCAGACCGCACACGCCCCGTTCACGATCGCGGTGCTGGCGACGGACGCCCACTGGAACGCCGTGTCCTCGACCGACACCGTGGCGATCACGTCCTCCGACGCGGCCGCCGTGCTGCCCGCCAACGCCGCCCTCGTCGCCGGCAGCCAGACCTTCTCGATCACGCTCGAGACCGGCGGCCCGACGACCGTGACCGCGACCGACGTCACCGACGGGACGAAGGCGCCGGGCATCAGCTCGCCGATCCCGGTCACCAACACGGCCCCGACCGCCGTCGACGACAGCTACTCGATGGTCCAGGACCGGACGCTGGACGTCGCGGCGGCCGGCGTGCTGGCGAACGACAGCGACCCCGAGGGCCAGCCGATCACCGTCGCCACCCCGCGGCCGGTGAGCGGGCCGGCGCACGGGTCGCTCACGCTGCACGCAAACGGCTCGTTCACCTACACGCCCGACGCCGACTGGAGCGGGACGGACTCGTTCACCTACCGCGCAACCGACGGGTTCCTGGACTCGACCGCCGCGACGGTCACCATCGCGGTCGCGAGCACGGCGTACACCTCGTCGTCGGGCTGGTCGACGAGCTTCAGCTCCAGCCGCTACATCGCGGTGGACTTCCCGGACTATGTGCCGGCGGGCTCGGTCGTCGCCGGCGCCGTGTTCACGCACACCTACCGGTCGGCCGTCTCTGGCGACACGACCTGCTACTACTTCGAGGTGTACCAGGGCGGCACGCTCATCGGCACCCACGGCAGCGCGGGCACCCCCGTGTCGTGCAACGCCACCTGGGCGTGGGCGACCGACACCGTGTCCCTGCCCGAGGTCGACTCGGTCGCCCGGGCAAACAACCTGCGGATCGTGATGTACGTCCGCAACTCGGGCGCGGCGCAGTCGCTGCACCGCCGGATGACCGTGGGGTTCGACTACTCCCTGCGCTGAGCCTTGCTGTCCGCCTCCGGAACCCGGGTGTAGCCTTCCCCTTCCGCGGGGTCAGCCGCTCGGGCGCCCGACCCGCGCACCGGGGAGGCACGCCATGGCCGGCGAGATCAAGACCCAGGTCCAGCTCAATCCCGCGATCCGCGCGGTCGAGGTGAAGCTGACGGCCCGGATCGAGGACGAGGACCTCGTGCTCGAGCTGCTCAAGGACACCGGCGAGGAGCCGGAGGAGCGCACGGTCTACTTCTTCGACACGCCGAAGCTCGCGCTGTTCGACGTCGGCCTCGTCCTGCGGGCACGCAAGAAGGCGGGCGACGTCGACGACACGACGGTCAAGCTGCGGCCCGTCGATCCGGCACGGATCCCGATCGACTGGGCGAACAACGAGGCCTTCGAGATCGAGATGGACCGCGTCGGCGACAACGAGATCATCTCGGCCAAGCTCAGCGCGGAGCAGGACAGCGGCGAGATCGACGACGCGGTGAGCGGCAAGCGACCGCTGCGCAAGCTGTTCTCCACTGACCAGGAGCGGCTGATCAAGGAGTTCGGCCCGGCGGACGTCGGCTGGGAGGCGCTGACGCCGATGGGCCCGATCAAGGTCCAGAAGTGGAAGGTCGACCCCAAGAAGTTCGAGCACGAGGTCGTCGCCGAGCGCTGGAAGCTACCCGACGGGTCGGACCTCGTCGAGCTCTCGATCAAGGTCGAGCCGGGCGAGGCGACCCAGGCCGC
>DATDJA010000422.1:0-2118 GCA_036520795.1 Candidatus Limnocylindrales bacterium | reverse complement strand
ATCCGCCCTCACCCTGGCTGGACTCGTCCGACGGATCCTGGCCGAGACCGACGTCGAGCGGATCCGCCTGAGCTCGATCGAGCCGCAGCACGTGGACGACGAGCTGCTCGAGGCTTGGGTCGTCGGCGCCCCGCGGACGCTACCGCACCTCCACCTGCCGCTCCAGTCGGGCGACGACGGCGTGCTGCGCCGGATGGGCCGTCGCTACCTGACCGCCGACTACCTGCGCGTCGTGGCGCGCGCCCGTGAGGCCATCCCCGGCGTCGCCGTCCACGCGGACGTCATCGCGGGGTTCCCGTCCGAAGACGACGCCGCGTTCGCGAGGACGCTCGCCTTCGCGCGCCAGATCGAGTTCGCCGGCCTCCACGTGTTCCGCTACTCCGCCCGGCCCGGGACGCCCGCGACGCGGATGGCGGGCCAGGTCGACGAGCGGACGAAGAAGGCCCGCGCGGGCGACCTGCTGGCGGTGGCCGCAGACGCGCGGGCGGCGTTCGCCAGACAGGGTCTGGGGACGGTGACCCGCGTCCTAGCGGAGAGGCGGCTGCCCGACGGCCGATGGGTCGGGCACGCGGGGGACTACGTCTCGACGGCAGTGACCACGAGGCAAGGCGACCGCGGAGACCTCGAGAATGCCATCCTCACGGTCCGCCGGACCGGGATCGACGGCGATGCTGCCGACCGCGCGACCGGCGAGATCCTCGCCATCGACCCGCCCCGCCGTGCGCTGCGGCCCGCCATCCCCGTGATCGCCCTTGGAGCAACCGCCCATGCCGGATGACTGCCTGTTCTGCCGGATCGCTGCGGGCGAGATCCCGGCGACGAAGCTCCACGAGGACGCCGACGTCATCGCCATCCGCGACATCAACCCCCAGGCTCCGACACACGTGCTCGTCATGCCGGTGGCCCACATCGTCTCGGCCGCCGACCTGACAGACGCCGACGGCCCGCTGCTCGGGCGCCTGTTCTCGATCGCCGCGGAGATCGCACGCAGCGAAGGCCTCGACGGCGGCTGGCGCCTGGTCACGAACGTGGGCCGGGACGGCGGCCAGTCGGTCGATCACCTCCATCTGCACGTGCTCGGCGGCCGGCCGATGACCTGGCCGCCCGGATGACGGCCCCTGCGGCGAACGAGGAGCGGCGCGGCGGACCGCCGGCCTGGTTCGCGATCATCGGCATCGGCGGGCTGCTCCTCGGGGTCGTGCTGATCGCCGCCCAGGTGCTCGGCATCGGCGTCGGCGGGACGGCCCCGGCTGCCACGATCGCGCCCACCGGTGAGGCCGCCCAGTACACGCACGACCTCGTCACCAAGACCCTGACCGACGCGAGCTTCCAGGTCATCGACCCCCTGACCCCGTATCGGCCGGGCGAGAGCCCAGCGCTGATCGGCGTTCCCCGGCGGTCGGTCCAGGCCGTGCTGCCGTCTGACCCCGACAAGGGCTACATCGTCATCTACGAGCTGCCGACCAACGGCGAGGCCGACCGGCTGGGCAAGGACTTCGCCGCCTACCTCGGCTCGGGCACGGGCGCCGTCCAATACCCCCGCGACGCCCAGTTCGTGCTCCGCCGCATCGGCCCGACACTCGTGTTCTTCTCGTGGTCGCCGCTGGTCTCGCCGGACCCCGAGATGGCCCGCCTCGCGTCGACCCTGGCGACGATCGGGGAACCCGTCACCGCCCCCTGATCGACCTACGCCTCCTCGGCCACCGGCAGCGACTCGCTGATCTCTGCCCAGGCGCGGACCCGGTCGCGCTTGACCTTGAACGTGTGGGTGCGCGGGACGTCCGCCTCGGGCCAGACGCGCCAGCCGGCGATCCGCTGGTTTGGCCCGAGTGAGCCGTTCGCCGCCTTGACGGCCGCATCGATCTGGCGGCGCACGTCCTCGGGCGAGGCAGACTCGATCGCCGGCGTCGCGCGCGGATCGCCGGGCACCCCGTGCGTGCCAGGCGCGAGCACGATCGCCTCGATCCGCCCGGGCTTCGTCTCGATCGCCACCGAATCGCGGATGCCCGCCACCCGCAGCGCGTTCTCGAGGTCCTCGGGGAACACGTTGAAGCCGTTGGGCAGGACGATGATGTCCTTCTTGCGCCCGTGGAGGTGCAGCCGGCCCTCCTTGTCGAA
>DATDJA010000421.1:0-4201 GCA_036520795.1 Candidatus Limnocylindrales bacterium | reverse complement strand
ATCTCCTTGAGCTGCGGCGACTGGACGATGGCCTCGTCGAGCTTGATGCCCAGCTGGTTGGGCACGGCCTTCGCGATCCGGTCGACCTCGCCGTAGCCCATGCCCATCACCCGGCCGACGTCGCGGATCGCGGCCCGCGCGAGCATGGTCCCGAAGGTGATGATCTGGGCGACGTGGTCCTGGCCGTACTTGCGGCTGACGTAGTTGATGACCTCGTCCCGCCGCTCGTCCTCGAAGTCCACGTCGATGTCGGGCATCGTCACCCGATCGGGGTTGAGGAAGCGCTCGAACGGGAGGCCGTAGTCGATGGGGTCGACGGGGGTGATGCCGAGGGTGTAGGTCACGATCGATCCGGGCGCGGAGCCGCGGCAGGTGGTGGCGATCCCCTGCTCGCGGGCGAACCGCACGAAGTCCGCCACGATCAGGAAGTAGCCCGCGTAGCCCATCGAGATGATCACGCCCAGCTCGTAGTCCAGACGCTCCTGCAGCGCCGGCGTGATCCCCCCGTAGCGACGGACGAGGCCCGCCTCGCACTCCTTGCGCAGCCACGTCTCGACCGTCTCGCCGTCGGGCACGGGGAAGTGCGGGATGCGCAACTCGCCGAGGGGCAGCGACAGGTCGACCATCTCGGCAATCCGGCGCGTGTTGCGAATCGCCTCGAGCTGATCGGGGAACAGGGCCGCCATCTCGGCCGCGGTCTTGAGGTAGAAGTCGCGGGTCTCGAAGCGCATCCGGTTGGGCGTGTCGAGGTTGTTCCCCGTGCCCACGCACAGCAGCACGTCGTGGGCCTCGTGCTGCGCCTGGTGGACGTAGTGGAGGTCGTTCGTCACCACCAGCGGGAGGCCCATCTCGGGCGCCAGCCGGAGCAGCTGCTCGTTGAGCCGCTTCTGCTCCGGGATGCCGTGGTCCTGGAGCTCGAGGAAGAACCGGTCCTTGCCCAGGATGTCGCGGTACTCGCCCGCGACCGTGCGCGCGAGGTCCCAGTCCTCCGCCTCGAGGGCCTTGGGGATCTCGCCGCCGAGGCACGCGGAGAGGCCGACGAGGCCTTCGCTGTAGCGGGCGAGGTGCGCGCGGTCGATCCGCGGCTTGTAGTAGAAGCCGTCGATGTGGGCGTCGGTGAGCAGCCGGCACAGGTTCCGGTAACCGGTGAGGTCCGTCGCCAGCAGGATCAGGTGGTAGGGCTGCGCGTCGGCCCGCGGGTCGCGATCGGTCATGCCGCGGCGGGCTACGTAGGTCTCGACGCCCAGGATCGGCTTGATGCCCGCCTTGGTCGCCGCCTGGTAGAACGCGATCGACCCGTACAGCGCGCCGTGGTCGGTGACCGCGAGGGCATCGAAGCCGTGCCGGACCGAGGTATCGACGAGGTCCGTGATCCGCCCCAGCCCGTCGAGCAGGCTGAACTCCGAGTGGGCGTGGAGGTGGACGAAGTCGTTCGGAGCGATGGTCACGGGGGGTCAATGGTAGCCGGGGTGGCCGCCCGACGGCACGCTCGGCGGACCCCGGCTACGCTTCGCAGCCCCATGGATGACCGCGACGACGAACTCTTCGAAGGCTGGGTGATCGAGGCGATCGATGCCCTTCCGGCCGTCTTCCGCGACCAGCTCGGCAGCGTCGCGATCACCATCGAGGCCTGGCCCTCGCAGGCGCAGCTCGAGTCGACCGGCGCGCCGGGACTGTACGGCCTGTACCAGGGCGTGCCGCGGTCGACGTACGGTGCGGACGGCGCAGCGATCCCGTCGCGGATCACGATCTTTCGCGGGACGATCGAGCGGCACTTTCCAGACGACGCCTCACGGCGGGCACAGGTCATCGACACGGTGCATCACGAGATCGCCCACCACTTCGGCATCTCCGACGCCCGACTGCACGAGCTCGCGGCCGGCCCGGGCGACGGCTCGCGCCCCTGAGCGCTGCCATACTCCGCGCGTGGACGCCCACATCCTGCTCGTCGAGGACGACCCTTCCATCCGCGAGGTGACCGCCCTCGGCCTCAGGGCCGCCGGGTTCACGGTCTCGACGGCCGAGGATGGCGTGGACGGCCTCGAGCGCTGGCGGGCCGACCGCCCGGATCTCCTGCTGCTCGACGTGATGCTGCCGCGCATGGACGGGCTCGAGGTCTGCCGGGCGATCCGACACGAGTCCACGATTCCGATCGTGATGCTCACCGCGCGCGCCGACACCATCGATGTCGTGGTCGGCCTCGAGTCGGGCGCCGACGACTACGTCCGCAAGCCGTTCGAGATGCCGGAGCTGGTCGCCCGGGTCCGCGCGGCCCTTCGGCGCAGGACCGGTGGCCTCGGGCCGGACGACGCCAACGGAGCCGAGCCCGCGATCTCCCTGGGCGACCTCGACATCGACCTCGCGGGCCGCACGGTGGAGCGTGATGGCCGCGACATCCCGCTGACGCGGACGGAGTTCGACCTGCTCGTCGAGCTCGCCCGCCACCCGGGCCAGGTGTTCACCCGGGACGTGCTGCTCGACCATGTCTGGGGCTACGACTACCTCGGCGACTCCAGACTCGTGGACGTCGCCGTCGGCCGCCTGCGAGCCAAGGTCGAGCCGGATCCCTCGAACCCGGCGCTCGTGCTGACCGTTCGGGGTGCCGGCTACAAGGCCGCGCGCCCGGCCGCCTGACCGCGGTCCGACGCACGGGACGAGGCTGGACCCATGGTCGGCATCCGCACGCGCCTCGCGATCACGCTGGTCGCGCTGGTCGCCCTCACCGTCGCCGCGATCGGTGTCGGTGTCTACGCGTTCGTCGAGTCCTCGTTGCGCGAACGGATGCTCGCCGACGCGCGCCAGCAGGCCGACTTCAACCTGTCGGTGCTCCTCCCGGCCGAGGTCCCGCGGCCGACGGACTCGACGACGTTCGCCGCGAGCGGACTTCCCGAGGCGTTCGCGCTGCGCGGCGACGTCGACACGATCGCGGACTTCGGCGACGGCAACCCGTACACGCCCGGACGACTGCTCGGGGGTCTGAACGAGCTGTCGCCCGAGCTGCGGGCCATCGTCGGCAATGGCGAGCTCGGCTTTGCCTGGCAGACGCTCCAGGACGAGCCCGTGCTCGTCGTCGGCGGCCGGCAGGGTGGACCACCCGACCTGTACTTCGTGTTCTCCGCGGCCGCCGTTGAGACGGCCCTCGCCCAGCTCCGCATCGGCCTCCTCGCGGCGGGTCTGCTCGCGGTCCTCGTCGCCCTGGCGACGGCGGGGTTGATCGCCCGTCGCATCCTGCGGCCGGTCGACGAGGCGGTCCTTGCCGCGAGGCGAATTGCGGCCGGCGACCTCACGGCGCGCGTCCCGGAGGGCGGGCGCGACGAATTCGGGCGCTGGGCGGCGGAGTTCAACCGCATGGCGGGCACGCTCGAGTCGACGGTGGGACGGCTCGAATCCGCCCAGCAGCAGAACCGGCGCTTCGTCGCCGACGTCTCGCACGAGCTGCGAACGCCGCTGACCGCCCTCGTCGCCGAGGCGTCGCTGATCGAGGCCGGCATGGACGGCCTCTCGCCCGACGGGCGGCGGGCGGCGGAGCTGCTTGTGGCCGATGTCCGCCGGCTCCGGACGCTGGTCGACGAGCTGATGGAGGTCTCGCGCTTCGACGCGGACGCCGAGCGGGTCAGCCTGGAGCCCGTCGACCTCGGCCGAGTGGTGGCCACCGTGGTCGCGGCACGCCTGCCAACGGCCGCGGTCGCCCTCCCGGCCCGTCCGGTCGTCGTGGATACGGAACCTCGCCGCCTGGACAGGATCCTGGGCAACCTGGTGGACAACGCGCGAGACCACGCGCCCGGCTCGCCGGTCGAGGTGTCGCTGACGCGGACAGCAGCGGGCGCCGTCATCGTCGTTGCCGACCGAGGCCCCGGCGTCGCGCGGGACGACCTCCCCCACGTCTTCGACCGCTTCTACAAGGCCGACCCGTCGCGGACCGGCGGCAGCTCCGGGCTGGGTCTTGCCATTGCCGCCGAGCATGCGGCACTGCTCGGCGCGACCCTCCGGGCCCGCCCGAGGCCGGGCGGCGGGCTCATCTTCGCCCTCACGCTGCCGGTGACCCAACCGTTACCCGGGGGCGAAGGGGCCGACATGGCCGTGCGCGACGATGATCGCGAGTCACAGCCCGCACCGGGGTCCGTCACGTGAGTCGCCAGTCAAGGTCAAGCATCATCCTGCTCGCCGTGATCGGCATCCTCGCGGCCGCGTGCAGCCCGTC
>DATDJA010000420.1:0-7334 GCA_036520795.1 Candidatus Limnocylindrales bacterium | reverse complement strand
GTCTCCAGGGATGCTGGTGGGCCGGGGCGGAATCGAACCGCCACAGCCGAAGGCGAAGGTTTTACAGACCTTTGGGCTCACCACCTGCCCAACCGACCCACGATGGTGGAGATGAGGGGACTCGAACCCCTGGCCTCCGCGATGCGAACGCGGCGCTCTCCCAGCTGAGCTACATCCCCACTGGGGTCACCCGGCAGACCGGGTGGACCGGCCGGGAAGTGTAGCACGCGACATCGGCCATTCCGCCTCGGCGGACCCGTAGACTCCGCCGATGTCCGCGGGTCTCGCGCTCGGCCTCCTGGCATCGCTCGCGTGGGGATTCGTGGACGTCGCGGCGGCCCTCGCCGGTCGGCGCCTCGGCAGCCTGCGCGTGTTCGCCGGGGCGCAGGTCGTGAGCCTCGCGACACTCGCGCTGATCGTGTTCGCGAGCGGCGGGCTCGGCCAGGATCCACTTGCCGGCGTGCTGGCGGGACTCCCCTGGGGCGTCGGAGCGGCCGCGGCATACCTGTGTTACTTCACCGCGCTTCGGATCGGGCCGCTCACCGTGGTCAGCCCCGTGATCGTCGCCTACGGCGGGACGACGGTGCTGCTGGCGGTGGTGCTGCGGGGCGAGACCCTGCTGCCGGCACAGGCCCTCGGGGCGGCGCTCGCGACGGCGGGTGTGGTGCTGGCCTGCGTCGTGTTCGACGGCGGCACGATGGGCGGGGCGCGGATCGTCGGCCTGGGCGTCGTGTTCGCGCTGGCCACGATGGTGCTGTTCGCGGTGGTGACGGTCGGGCTCGCTGCGCCGATCGAGGACCATGGCTGGCTGCCGGTGGTCGTGGGGTCGAGGCTGGCCAACACGGGCGTGGCGCTGCTGTTGCTGGCCGTGGTCCGCCGTTCGTCCTCGCGACGGCTGGACGTCCTGACGCAGCCGGCTGGGTTGCTGGATCGGGCCTCGCTGGGGCTCGTGATCGTGGCGGGCGTGTTCGACATCGCGGCGTTCGCCGTCTATGCGGTGGGCCTGGAGGTGGCGCCGACATGGCTGATCGGCCTCGCAAGCTCGTTCGGTCCGGTGATCGTGGTCGTGTACGCGGTGTGGCGACTGGGCGAGCGACCGCGTTCGACGCAGTGGGCGGGCCTGGCGCTGCTGGCGGCGGGCGTCATGGTGCTGGCGCTGGCGGGGTAGGCATTTCCTCGGCCCGCCCTCCCCTCGGGCCGGCCGTGATCGCCTCATGTGCAATTTGGGCCTTGGCGGGCCACGCACGGTCGGATCGTGACCAGTGGCCGGGCGAGTCCGGCCCTTGTCGTCGATGCTGATTTCCGCATGTGCAGCGCCGGGGACAAGAGGCCAAGACGCTCGGTCTTCGGCGCGCGCAGGCGCCAGATTGCACATGTCAGGAGCACGCGGCTCGCCTGGCGGGAGCGGTGCGTGGGGCCGTTGTCCTCTTGCATGAATAGAACAGATGTTCTAGAATTCGACGTCCGATGGCGACCGCATCCGACGTCTCCGAGGCCCTCGCGACGCTCCAGGCTCGCTGGGGTGCCGCAGCTCCGCGGCGGGGCGGCGAGCTGGGCCTGGCGGTCGAGGGTGCGCTCGCGCTCGCGCCGCTGCCGCTGGACGACCCGGCCAATGCCGACCGACCCGGACTGATCCCGCTGGCACCGGTCGTCGCGCCTCGCCCGGCCCAGCCGGCGGCGGACGCGGACGGCCGCGTCGTGCCCACGGGGTTCGCCGCCCTCGACGCCATTCTCGGCATGGGCGGGCTGCCGCGCTCCGCCACCATCGCGCTGCGCGGGGACGCCTCGTCGGGCAAGACCACCCTCGCCCTGCGGCTCGCGGCGGAGGCGCAGGCGACCGGCTCGATCGTCGCCTGGCTGGACCTCGCCCGGGCCTTCGATCCCGTGGAGGCCGTCGCCCGCGGGATCCGCCCGGAATGGCTCGTGGTGCTCACCCCCGTCGACCTCGAGGAGGCCCTCGCGCTCTCGGCTGCGCTCCTCGCGGCCCGGACCGTGGACCTCCTCGTCGTCGATCTGCCCGACGGCCGGGACCCGGCGGTCAGCGGCGTGCGTGTGGGCGACCGGCTGGGCCGGCTCGCGGCGCTCGCGAGGCGCGCGGGGACGCTGCTCGTGGTCGTGGAGCCGAACGCGCTCGGGCGGGGCCTGGCGGCCGCCGTCGAGGAGGCGAGCGGCCTGCGCCTCGAGCTGGAGCGGACCGGCTGGATCCGGCTGGGCCGGGACGTCGTGGGGCAGCGCAGCGCGGTGACGGTCGCGCGCAACCATCATGGGCCGCCGGGACGGCGCGCGGACCTCGAGATCCTGTACGCGGAGGGCGGCGCGCGTGATGCCTGCCTGGAACGTTCGGGCCTCCTCGGCCCACCGTCCACCTCCTTCGACCTGAAAGGCCCCCCTCCATCGGCCGATACCCATGCGACTCCTGCACCTGCTCTGGCCCCACCTGCCGCTCCGGCTCGCCCGGTCCCGCCTCGGTTCTCCGGGGAGCGACGGCATCTCCGCCTCGTGGCCACCCGGACCGATCGTCCTCGGCGGTCAGCCCTGGACGGACGGGACGGTGGTCGACGCGGACCCGCTCGCACGGGCGCTCGGCGTCCGGCGGGGGATCCCGCTGGGGAGCGCCCACCGGCTCGCGCCCGAGGCGACCTTCCTCGACCTCGCGCCTGAGGCGGACCGGGACGCCGTCGAGGCCGCCTGCGAACGGCTCGCCGCGTTCAGCCCCGGGATCTCCGGCACGAGCGATGTCGTGGACGCTGCGTTCGGGCGCCTGGCGGTCCACGTCGACGGGCTGACGCGGCTGTGGGGGATCGAGGAGACGCTCGTCGCCCGCATCGGCGAGGCGCTCGCGCCCCTGCTGCCGGGTCCGGCGCGAGCCGGGGTCGCGGGCACGAGCTTCGCGGCCAGCGTCGCCGCGGCGCACGCGTCCGAGGGCGGACCGCCGCTCCTCGTCCCGCCCGGCGACGATGACCGGTTCCTCGCCCCGTATCCCGCCCGCCTGCTGACGCGGGATGCCAACGTCCGGGCACGCCTCGCGCGGTTCGGGCTGCGCACGATCGGCTCGGTGGCGGAGCTGCCGCGCTCGGCGCTGGTGGCGCGCTTCGGCGACGAGGGGGCGCTGCTGCACGCGCGGGCCCGGGGCGAGGAGACCGAGCGGTTCCGGCCGCGGCGCAACGCGGAGCGCCTCGCGCTGGCGCTGCCGCTCGATCCACCGGCCGAGGGCATCGAGGCCGTCCGGTTCGTGCTCCACCGGCTCGCGGCGACGCTTGCGGACCAGCTGCAGGCGCGAGGCCAGGCCGCCGGGCTGGCGCGGCTGGTCGTGACCCACGACCTCGCGTTCGCCCGGCGCGGCGTCCCGGCGGCGATCCACCTCGAGCAGCGCCTGCCCGAGCCCACCGCCGACGCCGAGGCGATCGAGCGCCTGCTGTTCGCCCGCCTGGAGAAGGCGCCCCCGCCGGCCGCCGTCGCCCGCCTGGAGCTGGAGCTGGCACGGGTCGAGGTGGCGACCGGTCAGCAGCTGCCACTGTTCACGCCGCAGGCCGCGCGCGACGCCCGGCTGGCCTGGCAGCTGGCGAGGCTCGCGATCGCGTTCGGGACGGACCGGGTCCGGCGGATCGAGATCACGGACCCCGAGGCGCCCATCGCCGAGTCGCGCTGGCGCTGGGTCCCGGTCGCGGGTGCCGCGGTGACGGGCGACGAGGCCCCCCGATGACCCGGCTGCTGCGGGAGCACCCGGCGATCGACGCGGAGCTGGACGCGGACGGGCGGCTGGTCGCGATCCGCTGGAACGGACGCCGCGAAGCGGTGGAGGTGTGCAACCGCTGGCGGGTCGAGGAGTCGTGGTGGCAGGAGCCGATCCTGCGCGACTACTTCAAGGTGGTCGGGCGGAGCTGGCTGGCCCTCGTGTATCTCGACCGCGGCGCCGGGACGTGGCACCTGGAGCGGCTGTTCGACTGAGGGCGAGAACGCGAGCGATGGCGGCGACCGACCGGAGGTCGAAGCGTCAGCGGACGGCGGGTGACCCGAGCGCGATCGAGACGACCAGCAGCACGGTGAACACGGCTATCACGAGTGCCAGTGCCCCGAAATCGCGCGGTCGAGCCGTCTGCATGGCTGCGTGTCCCCATCCCCGGACCGGTCCCGGCCGGTCGCCTTCAGCATAGACGCGATCATGCCGATTCGTGTTGCGATCTTGGTCAACAACCGGGAATCTCAGCCGCCCAGCGCGACGCACCCGGCGGCGAACAGGACGGTGATCATCGTCGCTTCACCCTCGGGCCGGAACGTCGTCTGGACGCGGCACTCGGGGATGTCGGTCTGCGAGTCGAGCACCCGCGAACCGTCCTCGAGCGGGGCCGACAGGTCGATCGTCATGTAGCCGGCAGCCTCGAGCGCCTCCCGGTACCAGGTGGCGACCTCCTCCACGCCGTCGGCTGTCTCGAGGGCCTCGCTGACGGGCTCGTCCGGCGAGTCGATGCCCGCGGCACCCGGGTAGCGCGGGAAGTCGTCCGGGACGGCGTCGAGGATCACGCCCCAGTCGGTCTTCGTCGTGGTCGGGCGCTGGGTCGGCGGCGGTTCGGGGTCGATCGTCTGGCCGCCGGGGACGGCGGTCGGAGACGGCTCGCCCGGCGCAGCGGGCGTGGGCGAGGCCGGCGCGTCAGACGTCGGTGCCGGAAGCGACGCGATCACGGTGGCGGGCGGGCGGGTTGCGTCGCCGCAGGCAGCCAGGGTCAAGACGACACCGGTCACGAGGGCGACGACGGCGAGGCGGCTGCGAGGGGAACGCATGGCCGGCCCATCGTAGCGGGATGCCCGGGCGAGCCGGAAAGAGCGAGGACCCCCGCCGCCCCAGCGGCGAGGGTCCTCGGGGGTTGCCACCGGACTGCCCAGGGTCCGGCGGCAGGTCGACGAGCGCCATCGCAACGTTCGTCGCCGTGGGTGTTCCGTGAGACCTCAGGTCATCGGGAACGTTGGCGTGATCACCCGACCGCCTCCGCCAGTGCCGGGAGGAATCCCAGGATCACGATCGCCGCCAGCGCGATGGCTGCTGCGCGAACGAGCAGCTCGAGGGCGAG
The DNA here is from genome assembly GCA_036520795.1 of Candidatus Limnocylindrales bacterium. Taxonomy (GTDB): domain Bacteria; phylum Chloroflexota; class Limnocylindria; order Limnocylindrales; family CSP1-4; genus CAIXZV01. The sequence continues at coordinate 2,268 of DATDJA010000420.1, read as the reverse complement.
GCGACGGTCGGGATGGATGGTCAGCGGGGCGATCACGGGCATTAGACGCGCAACCCCCCGATTCGGTTGCGTCGGCAGGCATCGATCAGGTAACGGTCGTCTTGCTTCGAATCGAACATCTGTTCTATCATCTCGGACCTGCCCCCGGAGACCGTCGCGTGGCCCATCCCGCCTACGCCGAGCTGCACTGCCACAGCCACTTCTCGTTCCTCGACGGGGCATCGGCCCCGGACGATCTCGTCGCGCGGGCCGTCGAGCTCGGGCTGTCCGGGCTGGCGATCACCGATCACCAGGGCCTGTACGGCGCGGTCCGATTCTCGACCGCCGCGGAGGCGGCCGGGCTGCACCCGGTCATCGGGATCGAGATCGAGCTCGTCGACGCCGCGGTGCCGGATCCGGCCGGGATCGTCGTTCCGTCGAGGCGCGCCTGGCGGCCCGGCCGCAGGCCGCGGGTGGTCATCGAGCCACCCGTCGTCGTCGCGGGGCGACCCGCCCGCCCAATGCCTGACCGTGCCCGGCTGCCCGGTCACCGCGCGGTCGTCAAGGAGGACCACCGGGGGATCGGGGAGGCACAGCGCGGCCCGCACCTGGTGCTCCTCGCCCGCGACGCGACGGGCTGGCGGAGCCTGTGCCGGATGGTGTCGCGGGCGAACCTCGCCGGCACCAAGGCCGTCCCGAAGTTCACCCAGGCGCTGCGGACGGAACACGCGGACGGGCTGATCGCGCTGTCGGGCTGTCGGGAGGGCGAGCTGTCGCGACGGCTGCGGGCTGGTGATCGGGAGGGCGCGCGGGCGCTCGCGGAGCGGTACGCGGGCCTGTTCGGCCGGGGCGATTCGGCGGCCGCCAGCGGCTTCGTGCTCGAGCTGTCGCACCACCTGCTCCCCGACGACGACTGGCTCGTCGCGGAGACGGCGCGGCTGGCCGGCGAGCTGGGGCTGCCGGTGGTGGTGACCAACGACGTCCACTACGACCGGCCGGAGGGGCGCGAGCTCCAGGATGTGCTGGCCGCGATCCGGCACGGGCGCTCGCTGCCCGAGCTGCGGGACCTGCGCCGGCCCGACGGGGAGTCGTACCTCAAGGGCGCGGCCGAGCTGCTCGCGCTGCCGCCGGGAGAGCCGTCGACCGCGGCCGCCGATCCCGTGCTTGCCCGGGCGTGGCGCGAGGGGATCGCGGCATCGGCGGAGATCGCCGCGGGCTGCCGGGTTGAGCTCACCTTCGAGCGCTACCGCTTCCCGGGCTTCGACGTGCCCAGGGGCGAGACGCCGTTCAGCCACCTCTCATCGCTGTGCTGGGAAGGGGCGAAGCGCCGCTACCACCCGTTCACGCCCGCGGTCGTGCGCCAGCTGGCCCACGAGCTGGACGTGATCGAGAAGACGGGCCTCGCCGAGTTCTTCCTGATCTGCTGGGACCTGATGCGGTTCGCGAAGTCGCGCAGGATCCCGGCCCAGGGACGGGGGAGCGCCGCGGACTCGATCGTGGCGTATGTCCTGGGGATCACGCGGGTGGATCCCATCCGCCACGAGCTGCTGTTCGAGCGGTTCATCAACGAGGGCCGGACGGCGTACCCGGACGTGGACATCGACTTCTCCTCCGAGCGGCGGGAGGAGGTCATCCAGTACGTCTACGAGCGCTACGGGACCGAGCACACGGGGATGGTCTGCAACCTCGTCACGTACCGGGCGCGGTCCGCGGTGCGCGAGGTGGGCTACGCGCTGGGGTTCCCGCGGCCGCTCGTGGACCGGGTCGCGAAGGCGCTCGAGACGTACGACAGCGTGATGGTCCGGCGGGACCTCGAGGCGGAGGGCGGCTTCGCGCAGTTCTTCGCCCGGCCGGGGGAGGTGCCCGGGGAGGCTGCGGCACCGGTGGCTGCGTCCCTGGCCGCCGCCCACGGCCTGACCGACGCGATGGGCCAGCTGAACCACCCTCGCGGCGGCCACTTCGAAGCCGCGCCGGGCGCCGCGACGAAGCGACCGTCAGCCACCCTTCCGGAGCGTGGTAGCGCCGCAGTGTCTGCGATTCCGGACCAGTCATCCACGTGGGGAGTGCGTGAGCCCGAATCGGCCGGAATCGAGGCGTCGGGCGCGTCTACCACTCCTCCCGAGCGTAGGCAATGGGCCGGGGAGCGGCTGGAGCCCGACAAGGGCGGCCCCGGCGACTCCCCGGTGAGCGTGCGCTGGATCCGCGAGGGGCCGCCCAGCCGGACGCTTGAGCGGCGGCGGGACGAGGACAGGGAGGTTGCCCGCCGGCTTCACCCCGATACAGGCGTCC
>DATDJA010000419.1:0-2200 GCA_036520795.1 Candidatus Limnocylindrales bacterium | reverse complement strand
GACGCGGATCAGCTCGCGGCGGCCGACGGACGACCGGCGGCGGCCGGCGTCAGCTCGCGCGGACGCACGGCGGACGCCCCCACGTCGTAGAGGTCCTGCACGGCCGAGACCATCAGCTCGACGCAGAACCGGTCGTGGACGAGATCGTGTCCGGCCCGCCCCAGAACGTCCGCCAGCTGGTGATCTGACAGCACCCGGATGATGGCGGCGGCCAGCGCCTCGGGGTCCTGGGGCCGGACGAGCAGGCCCGTGACGCCGTCCTCGATCATCTCCGGGATCCCGCCCACGTTCGACGCGACGACGGGTCGCGACAGCGCCATCGCCTCGAGGATCGTCAGGCCCTGGGCCTCGCGGTACGAGGGCAGGACCGCGACGTCGAACGCCGCGGTGACCGCGGGAATGTCGTCGCGCCGGCCGGTGAACACGACGTGCCCGTCGATGCCCTGCTCGCGCGCGATGTCGTGCAGCGCATCGAGCCGGCTCCCCTCGCCGACGATCAGCAGGTACGCGGACGGGCAGGCCTCGAGGACCAGCGGCCACGCCTCGAGCAGCGTCGGGTGGCCCTTCTCGAGCTCCAGCCGGCCCACCACGCCGACGATCGGCGAGGTCGGTTCCATGCCGTACTCGTCGCGCAGCGTGCAGCACGGCTCCTGGTGGTCGTAGCGGACGAGGTCGATGCCGTTGTAGATGAGCGAGCGCGGCGCGTCCGTCCGGCCCTCGGCGACGACCTTGCGATCGATGGCGTTCGAGACCACGATCAGGTGGTCGATCGATCCCGTCAGCCGGCGCAGCTCCTCCTGGTCTTCGCTCGATCGGACCCGCGACGAGTGGACGGTCGAGATCACCCACGGTCGCCGGTGGCCGGCCTCGCCGAGGGCGATGACGGCCTTCGTGCCCACGATCTCGGCGCGGTACATGTGGTTGTGGACGATGTCCGCCCGGACGTCCGTGAGGTGTGCGGCGAGGATGCCGGTGGCGATCGCGTCGTCGGGCTCGTCGATCACGGTGACCGGGATGCCCAGCCGCTCGAGCTTGCGCACCGCCGATCCCGGGGACAGCGAGACGATCGACACCTCGTACCGCTCGTGGTCCATGCGCGAGACCAGGTTGTAGACGTGCTCCTGGGCGCCGCCGTTGGTGCCGGTCGCGAGGACCTGGACGACGCGCGTCCGCGCCCTCGTCCGGCTGGCGGCTCGCCGGACGGGGAGGCACGGGTTGTAGCCCGCGGTGGGTGTCATCGCCCTTCCGTTCGTCGGACGAGCACGCGCTGGATTGGCTCGTCGACGGCGCCCCACTCGTACTTGTAGCCCTCGTCGCCGCGCAGGAGGTCGAATCGGGGGATCCCGCGCTCGACGGCGCGCCGGATGTAGCGCTCGACCATCAGCACGCCGGGCGAGAGCTCGCGGGCATCCGGGTCGACGCCGGCGTTGTAGTACAGGATCCCGCGCGGCGACTCGAAGGTGAGCCCCGCGGCGATCCGCCGGTCGCCGACCGTGAGGAACGCGAGCCGCAGCGGCCCGTCTGCGCCCATCAGCTCGAACATGCGGCGGACGAACGTCCGGCTCTGGTCGCCGCCGGGATTGGGCGGGAACAGGCCGTCGGCGCCCCAGCGCTTCTGGTGGAGGTCGATGAATGCCGGCAGGTCGGCCAGCGGGTCCCGCGAGTCCGTGAGCGCCAGCTCGCCCGCCGCCTCGGCGCGCCGGACCTTGCGCCGGATCTCGTGGCGCTCCTTCTTGCCCAGGGTCGCGAGGAAGTCGTCCATCGAGGCGCCGGACGGGAGCGTCACGACGGGGCAGACGTCCTCCTGCTCGACGTTCATCGTCCAGCCGCAGTTGGCCTCGCGGCGCCCGAAGGCGCCGGCCAGGGCGTCGGCCGCGGCGTCGCCGCAGCGGAGGCGGCGGAGATCCACGGCGTCCCACGGGTGCGGGTGGCTCGGATCGCCGCCGTGGGCCAGGTAGTCGGCGACCGCGTCGGCGATCGCGGGGAGATCGGCCGGGGCCGCGAGCAGCGTCGCGTAATCGGCATGGTAGGAGGCGCCGAAGAACACGGCCTTGGCGTCGGGCGGGACGGGGGTGAGCGCCGGGCCGTCCTGGTGCCGGATCGTCGTCCGCAGCTCCATGTCGCCCGCCTCGACCTCGTGGCGATGCATGAGCGGGACAATGCCGACGGGCGTGGCGTCCGGTCGCGCGTCCGCCGGGAT
>DATDJA010000418.1:0-3947 GCA_036520795.1 Candidatus Limnocylindrales bacterium | reverse complement strand
GTTGGTGCTGGTGTCCCCATCGACCGAGAGCTGGTCCCACGTGCGGGCGGCCGTCCCGCGCAGCAGCCCATGCAGCGTTGCGGGGTCCGCGGTCGCGTCCGTCAGGACCACCGACAGCATCGTCGCCATGTTGGGATGGATCATCCCGACACCCTTGGCGATCCCGGTCACGGTGACCTCCACCGTGCCGCCACCTGAAGCTGCCGGCACCGACACCGTCGTCGTCGCCATCTTGGTCGTCGTATCGGTCGTGCGCAGCGCCGCGGCCGCCGATGCGAGCGCCGCGTCCGTCGCTCCGAGCCCGCCACCGAGGACCCGCTCGATGCCCGCCGTGACGATGTCGACCGGAAGCCGGGTCCCGATGATCCCGGTGGACAGGTGGAGGATTTCCGCCTCGGCGGCGCCGAGCGCCGACGCGAGCGCCGCGCCGATGGCCGCCTGATCCCGGTCTCCCGCCGCTTCCGTCGCGGCATTCGCGCAGCCCGACGTGGAGACGATCGCGCGTGCGAGACCAGCCGCGGCCGAGCCGCCACCAGTCGCCTGAAGGTTCGATCGCGAGAGCAGCACGGGCGCCGCGGCGAACCGGTTCGGCGTGAAGACCGCCGCCGCCGGGACCGGACCGTCGTCGGCCACGATCAGCACGAGATCCGGCCGGCCCGAGGCCTTGATCCCGACCGTCGCCCCGGCCGCGGAGAACCCCCCGGGGATCCGAGCCGCGCGCTCGACGCGCGGCAGGTCCGCCACGACCGGCGCCAGCACGGGATCGGTCGCGAGCGTCACGGCGCGAGCGGCAGCTGCAGCAGGCCGGCCGTCTCGGGCAGGCCGTGGACCACGTTGAATGCCTGGATCGCCTGGCCCGCCGCGCCCTTGACCAGGTTGTCGAGCACGCCGATCGCCAGCACCCGGCCGTTGCGCTCGTCGAGCCGGCACCAAACGCGGGCCTCGTTGCTGCCGTAGACGTGCTTCGTCGCCGGCGCGTCCTCGGTCACCGTCACGAACGGCTCGTCCGCGTAGGCGTCGTGGTACAGGTCGTCGAGCTCCGCCTGCGTGACAGATCGCGTCGTCCGCACGTGTCCCGCTGACAGAATGCCCCGCGTCATCGGGATCAGGTGGGGCAGGAAGTCGACGCCGCTGACCCCCGGGTTGGCGGCCAGCCCGCCGCCCAGCGCGCCGAGCTCCTGTTCGATCTCGCCGATGTGGCGGTGGGTGAAGATGCCGTACGCCTTGACGCTCTCGTTGACCTCGCCGAACTGGAGGTCCGCCTTGGGTTCGCGGCCGGCGCCGGACACGCCGCTCTTGGCGTCGACGACGAGGTCCGCGATCAGGCCCGCACGCGCCAGCGGGGCCAGTGCGAGGATCGAGGTCGTGGCGTAGCACCCCGGCGCGCCGACGATGGCGTTGGGCTTGCCGCCCGCCGCGGCCAGCTGGGCCCGATGGAGCTCCGGCAGGCCGTAGACCGCGGTCGCCAGGAGGTCGGGCCGGGGATGGTCGAAGTGGTACCAGCGCGGGTAGTCCTCGGGATCGCGCAGGCGGAAGTCGGGGCCGAGGTCGATGACGGTCAGCCCGGCCCCGAGGAACTCGTCGATCCGCGCCGCGACCGCGCCGTGAGGCAGGGCGAGGAACACGCCCTCGGCCTCGTCGGGGACGGCGTCGAACACGCGCAGCCCCTCGGTCGCAAGGTGGGGGTGGATGCCGGCCAGGGGATCGCCCCGCCGCTCGCGCCCCACGAGGCCGACGATGGCGACGTTCGGGTGGCGGGCGAGCAGCCGCACCAGCTCCGCGCCGACGTACCCGGTGGCCCCGACGATCGCGACCCGGACCGGGTCGCCGTCGAGCGCGCGCAGGCCCGCGGCCGCCGCTGTGCCGGGCAGGGGAGTCGGGTCGAGAGGACGGTCCGCCGCGATCGCCGCGCCCGCCGAGTCCGCGCTCACAGGCGCGCGAAGCCGCTCACGGGCGGCAGGCTCGATAGCTCGGAGATCGGGCGGCACGTCATCTCCTCATGACTATACAGCCCCGATGCATAGTCATGCAAGAAGCAGCGAGCTCTGACCGTCCAGGTTGGCGGGCGCTATGGCGCCTCGGGTTCGGCTGCCCGCTCCTCCGATGTCGTCGGACCCTCGCCGCCGTCACCCTCGGCCGGCCAGGGTCCGGGTTCCGCGGTCGGCCCATCCGTTGGGCCGGGATCCGCAAGGACCTGCTCCGAGTTCGCGATGCCGAGGATGAGGCCGAGCACGACCAGCGCCAGGACCCAGACCACAACGCCGGCGACCAGCCACACCGGATCGACCTCCCGGAGGATGAGCACGACGCCGACGGTGACGGCGGCAGTCGCCAGCCATCGGACTCGGACGCCAACCGCGGACCGGGCAGATTCGTTCGGGTGATCGATGTGCCAGATCTGGTAGCCCGAGAACCCGGCGATCGACCACGACACGATTGCCCACGGCAGGGCGGCCATCGGGTTGAAGGGAAGGACAATCGCCGAGAAGAGTGCCGGCAGCCCGAAGAGCATGAACAGCAGAAACCAGAGGCCTCGACGCCTGCTCTTCGGCCGCGGCGGATCCATCCAGTCCCTTCCCGCTCATGACTGACGACACGACTGCCGCGACATCCTCGGGACCTCGCCGCTGAAACATAGACGCAGTTGGTCGGGAGGCGTTGCGCGCCCAGCGTGCACTCCAGCGGCTGGTGGGGTCAGGCTGCTCGCTGAGCGTGCAGAACGAGCGCTCCGGGGCCGCGGAACCAGTGATTGGCTCGCAGGGCGTGCAGAACAGCGGGTGAACCGCTGCAGTGCACGCTGAGCGTGCAGCGAACCCGGGGGGACCGGGTAGTAAGCCGCCTTACGCCAGCTCCGCCAGGTTCGCGGCCTCGGCCTCGAACTGCTCCTGGTACAGGCGGGCATACAGCCCGCCGCGCGCGATGAGCTGGCGATGCGTGCCGCGCTCGACGATCCGGCCGCGATCGAACACGAGGATCCGGTCCGCGCGCAGGATCGTGGACAGGCGGTGGGCGATGGCGATGGTCGTGCGACCTTCCGTCAGGCGTCCCAGGGCCGCCTGGATCAGCCGCTCGCTCACCGTGTCGAGGGATGACGTCGCCTCGTCAAGGATCAGGATCTTGGGGTTCTTGAGCAGCACGCGCGCGATCGCCACCCGCTGCTTCTCGCCGCCCGAGAGCTTGTAGCCGCGCTCCCCGACGACCGTGTCGTAGCCGTCGGGCATCTCGACGATCCGATCGTGCATGGCCGCGGCCCGCGCCGCCGAGAACAGCTCATCCTCGGTCGCGTCGGGCTTCGCGAACAGGAGGTTGTCGCGGATCGACGCGTGGAACAGGTAGGTCTCCTGGGTCACGAACCCGATGACGCGGCCCAGCGACTCGAGCTTGAGCTGGCGGACGTCGATGCCGTCGATCGTGACCCGGCCGTCGGTCACGTCGTACAGGCGGGGGATCAGGTAGGTCGTGGTGGTCTTGCCGGCACCCGACGGCCCGACGAGCGCAACCAGCTCCCCGGGCTTGGCCTCGAACGAAACGTCCTCGAGCCCGAACGCGACCGAGGGCTCGTCCGTGCGCCCGCCCTCGACGACCTCGAAGCCTTCGACGCCCGCCGCTTCGGCCTCCTCGAACATGGCCTCCGCGAGCTCCGGGCTCGCCTCGAGGTCGACCGCCGCCGCCACGTCGCCGACCGTCGGCCGGGCGATGGCCGGCTCGGCCGGGTAGTGGAACGACACGCCCTCGAGCGCCACCGCGCCGCGCACGGTCTCGGGCTCGAGCGCGACGGCATCGGGCGCATCGACGATCTCGGGATCGAGGTCGAGGTACTCGAAGATCCGGTCGAACAGCGCGAGCGAGCCCTGGATCTCGACCTGGACGTTGAGCAGCTGGCCGAGCGGGAAGAACAGCCGGCTCTGGAGCGTGGTGAACGCGACGATGTCACCAGCCGTGGGAGC
>DATDJA010000417.1:0-4909 GCA_036520795.1 Candidatus Limnocylindrales bacterium | reverse complement strand
CCATCCCTCACGCAGCGCCCGGGTGGCGAGCTCCGTCCGGGACGCGAGGCCGAAGCGCTCGAACAGCCGCGCCAGGTGCGTCTCGACGGTCTTGGCTCCGATCCCGAGCTCTGCCGCGATCTCGTCGTTGCTGCGTCCGTCGACGACGAGGCGCACGACGTCGAGCTCGCGCGGCGAGCACCTCGGCGCGCTGGCGCGACCCGGGCGCACGGCGTAGGCGAGCCCGCCGCCGGCCGCCCGCTCAATCGCATCGCGCAGCTCCGGGAGCGGCGCTGTCTTGAGGACGAACCCGGCCGCCCCGTGACGCAGGGCAGCCTCCGCGTACTGCGGGTAGTCGTAGGCGGTCAGCATCACGACGGCCGGGGCATCGGGTGCGCGGACGTCGCCGTCTGCCAGCAGCCGCAACCCGCTGTCCGTCCCGAGCCTGATGTCGAGCAGCAGGACGTCGATCCCGCCGCCGGCGATCAGGGCGTGGGCGTCCGCCAGGGAGCCCGCCGTTCCGACGACCTCGAGGCCCGGCTGGGCGGCGAGGAGGGCCGCGGTCCCCTCGCGAACGACGGGGTGGTCGTCGACGATCGCGACACGAATCGCCTTGCCCTCGATCACCGCTGGCGCCAGTCGAGCTGGACGTGCGTGCCGCCCGCCGGCCATCGCCGGACGTCGAGGATCGCGCCGATCCCCTCCGCCCGCTGCTGCATGTTGAGCAGGCCGAAGTGACCCTCGCGCTCGGCGCGCTCTCCCGCGTCCGCGGCGATCCCGGGCCCCGCGTCGTCGATCGAGAGCGACGCCCCGCCGTCCGTGGCGTGGTAGCGCACGACGATGGGCGTGCTGCCGTGCTTGACGGCGTTCGACAGGGCCTCCTGGGCGATCCGGAAGAACGCCAGCTCGACGTCGGCCGGGGCCCGCGCGCCGTCGACCCGCTCGAGGCGGACGGTCCCTCCGGCGAGCTTCTCGATCCGCAGGACGAGCCAGTCCAGGGCCGGCCCGACGCCGAGGTCGTCGAGGATCGGGAGGCGCAGGTCGCCGCAGATCGCTCGCAGCCGGTCGGACACGCCCCGGGCGAGCTCGGCCCCCTCGGCGTCGCCTGCGACCTCGAGCCGCCGGACGAGCAGGGTCAGCTCCTGGAGGGCGTCGTCGTGGATGTCGGCGGCGACGCGTGCCCGCTCGGCCTCCGTGGCGGCTACGACCAGATCGCGCTGCAGCTGCGCGCGGCTCGCGAGCCGGACCAGCGGTCGGACGGTGAACTTGCCGGTCACCGCGATCGCGGCGAACCAGAGCACGAACAGCCAGGGTGATGAGGAGGCCACGGTCAGCAGCGCGACGGCAGGCGTGGCGCCCGCGATCGCGAGCTCGGCCGACCGCAGGACGCGCCCGCTGGCCGTCGCCTCGTTGCCGGGGGTCTCACCGGCCCGCGACGGGTCGGCCAACGGTCGGTCCGCCGCGATCAACCCGGGCACGGCCGCGATGCCGGCGGCGAGCAGACCCGCGGCGAGGCTCAGGCCGGATACCGACGGGCTGACCGAGCGAGCGGAGCCGATGACCGCCGCCCCGATCGCGCACGTTGCCGAGGCGACCAGCGCGATCCGTTGGTCTTCGGCCCCATCGATCCGGTTCAGCAGCGACGCTGCGAGCGGCAGCATCGCGAGCGGGATCAACACGGCGTGCGCGGCGACCGCCAGCGGCGCCCACAGCTCGTTGAGCGGCTGGAGCAGGAACGGCGACGCTGCGGCGACGGCGAGCGGGAGGCCGAGGTCCACGACTTCGGCGCCCGCCCGCCCGGTCCCGAGCCACCAGGCGATCGCGAACAGCACGCCGATCCCGAACACCACGAACAGGATCGAGTCCTGGACGCTGGCGCGGCCGTCGTCATAGATCGAGGCCGACACGCCCGACGTGTCCACGTTCCAGGCCGCGAGGTCGGCCGGCCGGACGGCCTGCAGCTGCACCAGCGGCGCGTCGACGAGCCCGCGCAGCTCAGCATCTCCGGTGATCTCCGGGGTCGGGACCAGGGGGCTGACGATCGGGTCCTGGGCGGGCACCTCGCCCGTCTCCGGGTCGGGCGTCGCGTCGCTCTCCGGCTGGACGTACTCCGGGAGGCGCACCAGGAAGCGATCGTTCAGCGTCACGGCGACCATGCCGGGCTCGAAGCCGTACGCGGCCCCAGGCCCGGCCGGATCGACCGAGGCAACGAGGACCTGCCCGTTCGCGACCATGAGCGAGACCCCGGTGTCCGACTTCGCGACGATCGGCGTCAGGACCCCGATCGAGACCGCGATGAGCCCGAGGGCGATGGCCACGCGGTCGATCCACAGGCGGGAAATGCCCATGGATCGACGGTAGCAGAGGGCCTAGTCCGACCGCGTCCGGGAAATCCCGGAACCCCCGTCCGTCGGGCAACGGCTGCGCCCAGGCCACTCTTCGCGCCAGGCTGGCGACAACCTGGAGGGAGGGTTCCGCGTGGCAGCTGCACTCGAGGCCGTCGGCGTCGGCAAGCGATATCGGCGTGGTCGCCCCTGGGCGCTGCGGTCCCTTGACCTCGCGATCCCGCAGGGCGCCATCACGGCGTTGGTCGGGCCGAACGGCTCCGGCAAGTCGACGCTGATCAAGGGCTACGTCGGGTTCGAGCGTCCGACGACCGGCCGGCTCCTGGTCGGGGGCGTCGATCCATGGAAGGACCGCGGCGGCGCGATCCGCCAGATCGGCTACGTCCCGCAGGCGGCGTCGCTCTACCGCGAGCTGTCGGTGGCCGACCACCTGTCCCTCGCCGCCCGCTTCCGTGCCGACTTCGATCGCGACGCTGCCGTTCGGCGCCTCGATGAGCTGGACATCCCGCTGCATGCCCCGGCCGACGAGCTCTCGGGAGGCCAGCAGGCCCAGGTCGGGCTCGCGCTCGCCCTCGGGACCCGTGCCCCCGTCCTGCTGTTGGACGAGCCGCTGGCGAGCCTCGACCCGCTCGCGCGGCGCGAGTTCCTCCACGTGATGGTCGACGCCGTGCGCTCGGTGGGCGCGACCGCCCTGCTCTCGTCCCACGTGATCACCGACATCGAGCAGGCGTGCGACCGGCTGCTCGTGCTCGGCGGTGGGCGGGTGCTGCTGGACGTGTCGATTGCCGAGGCGCGGGCGGGCCACCGAGTCGTCGAAGCGGGGTCCGACAACGCCGATGGGATCGCGCAAGGCCTCGTGGGTCGATTTCCCGATCCCGACGGCCGGTCGCTGGCTCTGGTCGCGAGATCGGACGAGACCGGCCGCCCGGCGACGCTCGAGGAGATCGTTCTCGGGCACCTCGCGGCCGGCCGCACTCGGCGCGGAACGGCCGAGGTGGCGGCGTGACGCGCTTCGACCTCCGGCTCGCCTTCCGGCTGAACCGCTTCGAGATCGTCGTGCTCGGCCTCCTGATCGGCGTCGTCGGAGTCGCCGCCGTGCTCGTCGCCGGCAACCTCGATGCGACCGGGTACGGCACGACTTGCCTCGCGCTAGGCCCGGAGTCGCCGATGCCGCCGGCATGCGAGGAGGCCGGCCGTGCCTTCTACGACATCCAGAACAAGCAGGCGAGCCCGGTCCAGACCCTGCTCATCGTGCTGCCGTTCCTGCTCGGCGTCCTCGTCGGCGTCCCGCTCATTGCGCGCGAGCTGGAACGCGGGACGAGCCGGCTCGCCTGGTCGCTGGCGCCGTCGCGAACCCGCTGGTTCCTGACGCGCCTGGTGCCCGTGCTGCTCGCCGTGTTCGTGGTGTCGCTGGTCGCCGGCCTCGCCGCCGACCGGCTGATGGGCGCCACCGAGCCGACGGCGGATCCGTTTCGCAGCTTCGCCGGGTTCGGCGGGCGCGGGATCGTGCTCGCGGCCCGGGCGACGTTCATCTTCGCCATCGGCGTTGCCGTCGGCTCTGTCATCGGGAGCGTCCTGCCGGCGCTGATCGTCACGGCCGCGATCGCCGTCATCGGACTGTCGGGCGGCAGCTCCGTCCACAACCGGATCCTCGCCTCGGAGGCCGTGATGGCCGTCGGCGTCAACGGCGATGCGCGACCCGGCGACCTGTTCATCGACCAGCGGATCCGGACCCCGGGCGGCGACATCGTGACCTGGGAGGAGCTCTATGTTCTGCTTCCAGCGCCCGACGACGGCACCGAATGGCCTCCGCCCGACTACACGTTCGTGGCCCTGGTCGTGCCCGCCGAGCGGTACCCGGAGGTCCAGCTTCGGGAAGTCGGCGCGCTGGCGGCCGGCTCCCTGGTCGCGCTGCTCATCGCCGGCATCGTCGTCCGCGTGCGCCGTCCCGGCTGAGGGGCATCATCGGGCGCGTCGCAGGGCGTCGGCGGCGTCGGCATAGCCGCGATACCTCGGCCTGACCCGCGCGATCTCCGCGAGACCGACCATCGACCTTGTCCGCGTGCCACCCTGCGCCGCCGGATCGATCAGCACGAGCATGCTCGTCACGCCGGGTCGAGCAGGGAGATCGCCGGCCATCCACGCGGCCAAGGCGTCGACCGGGTCCGGGCACAGCGCCGTGAAGGACGCGCGACGAAGGCGCAGCACATGGATCACCTCGCTCGACCACAGGCAAGCCATCACATGGGTGACGCTCCGCCAGCCGTGCGGACCCACGTCGAGTCGTCGTGCCATCGACGGCGCGAGGTACTGTCGCTTGGCGTTGTACGAGCCGGCGGCCTCCTGCAGGTTGGGGAAGCGCGTCCGGTTCTCGATGTGGAGCAGGTTCTCGTCGTCCCAGGCGAGGACGTCCGCCCGGCCGGCGAACTGGTAGTGCTGGTACGGCTCGTCGATCGAGATGCGAACGCCCGCTCTCGCGAGTGATAGCGCCTCGTACTCGCCCATCGCCGCGTGCACGAAGTCCTCGCCGCCGGGCGACGAGCGTCGGGCACGGGAGTCCGCGAACTCGAGCGTCGGCCGCAGGC
>DATDJA010000416.1:0-2518 GCA_036520795.1 Candidatus Limnocylindrales bacterium | reverse complement strand
GCGCCCAGTCCGCCTTGCATGCATCGGGTGAATGCAAACGGCTGGTGGCGGCCCCCGACCCTGCCATGCAGTCACCGGGTGAGTGCTGGGCCAGGTAGGACGCTCTGGACTTGGCCGAGTAGTCAGCGGGCGAATGCATGGCGTGGTGCGCCGTAGGGCTCGTGTTCGGCCCTCGGTCATAGGACCCGCGCGACGTGGCCATGGGCCGCTCGGCATTCACCTCGTGAATACAGGGCCAGGTGGTGGCGGCGCGGGGCGTGGCGGCGCCGGGCGTGCCGGCGCGGGCCAGGTGGTGGCGGCGTCGCGGCGCGGGCCGTCCCGATCACGGGGGGGCGGTTGCCCACGCTGGTACACTCCCCCGAAGCCAAGAACGGTCGTCTCGGGAGTGCCCCTTGAGGCGGTGCACGAGATGAGGACGCCTGCTCGTTGACCCGTCAAGCGACAGCCCAGCGATTTCCGCGGTCGCGTCCAGGCCGCCGGTCCCGCCTCCTCGTCGCGGTTCTGGCCCTACCCCTGCTCGTCGGCATGTTCGCGGCGCCCGCGACCGCCCCATCGCCCGTTCGCGGCGACGAGCTCAGCGACGCCCAGGCCCAGCAGCGAGCGCTCCAGAAGAAGATCGCCGACCAGAAGGCGCTCATCGCGCAGCTCAACGCCTCGCAGGCGGACCTCCAGGGGGCGATCGCGCAGACGCGCGACCAGCTCGACGGCATCACCGAGGACCTCGCGGCGACGCGCAAGCGTGTGGCCAGCCTGATCAAGAACATCGGCGAGGTTCGGGCCACCTACCAGACGCTCGTCTACCAGCTGAGCGACCTCAACCTGCAGGTCGAGCGGATCGAGGCGCGGGAGACGGCCAAGAAGCGGGAGCTGGGCGTCCGCAAGGCCGAGCTGTCCGAGCGCATCCGCGACGCCTACGAGGCCGAACGGACGTCGCTCCTCGAGACCTTCCTGTCCGGCGCGTCGTTCACGGACATGCTCGCCGAGATGAGCTCCCAGCTCGACGCGGCGGACCAGGACCGCGAGCTCGCGGCGCAGGTCGCGAAGGATCGCGAGACGCTGCTCAGCCTCCACCAGACGGTCGTCGAGACGCGAGCGGCGACGAACACCATCCGCCAGGAAACGGCGGTCCAGAAGCAGAAGCTCGATCAGCGGCTGGAGGAGTTCCGCGCGGCCCAGGCCCGGCTGCGGGCCCTCGAGCGGCAGGCCGAGGCCGCGCTGCGCGCCGAGCGCGCCCAATACGCCAAGCTGGCCGCCGACGAGAAGCGGATGCGCCAGGCGCTCGCGGCGACCGCGGCCGCCAAGCGCAAGCTCCAGAACAAGATCAGCCGACTCGTCGCGAAGCAGTTCAACCAGGGCCACATCCCGTCCAAGTACAACGGGACGCTGCAGTGGCCGATGGGCGGCGTCGTCACCCAGCCGTTCGGCTGCACCGGCGTGATCTACGAGCCGCCGAGGGGGAGCTGTGCCCACTGGCACAACGGCATCGACATCGTCGCCCCGTACGGCACGCCGGTTCGCGCCTCGGGCGCGGGCAAGGTCGTGTACGTCGGCTGGAACTATGCCGACGGCGCCGATCCAGCCTGGATCGTGATCATCGCCCACTCCAGGCAGCTGACCACCTGGTACGCCCACCTCCAGGCACGCTACAAGGTGCGGGCCGGCGCGACGGTCCGCCAGGGCCAGGTGATCGGCTACGAGGGCAACACCGGCCACTCGACCGGCGCGCACCTCCACTGGATGGTCGAGTTCAACGGCGACTTCGTGAACCCCAAGCTGTTCACCTAGGGTCGTCTCCCCGGCCGCCGCGCGCCGGCGTTCACGGGCACGGTGCTAGCATCCGTCACAGGTCGGCCGTGCTCGGAGGGACGACAAGCTTGGTCAAGCCGGTGATGGCGCTGATCCTCGCGGGCGGGGAGGGCGAGCGCCTGTCCATCCTCTCGTCCGTGCGTGCGAAGCCGGCGGTACCGTTCGGCGGCAAGTACCGGATCATCGACTTCACGCTGTCCAACTGCGTGAACTCGGGCGTCGACAACGTCGTCGTGCTCACCCAGTACAACCCGCGGTCGCTCAACGACCACATCGGGCTCGGGCGCCCCTGGGACCTCGACCGCAACAAGGGCGGCATCAAGATGCTGCAGCCGTACATCAGGCGCGGCCGCGTCGCGGAGTGGTACGGCGGCACGGCCGACGCGGTCCTCCAGAACATCAACGTCGTCGAGCACAGCGACGGCGACACCGTCCTGATCCTGGCCGGCGACCACATCTACAAGATGGACTACCAGCCGTTCCTCGCGGCCCACCGGCGCCATCGCGCGGACGTGACGATCGCCGTCCGCCGGGTCCCGATCGCCGAGGCCAGCCGCATGGGCGTGCTCGCCCTCGATGACCAGGATCGCGTCGTCGAGTGGCAGGAGAAGCCCAAGCAGCCGAAGAGCGACCTCGCCTCGATGGGCGTCTACGTGTTCTCGAAGCGCGCGCTGAACCGCTGGCTGTCCGAAGACCGCAAGGACTTCGGGCG
>DATDJA010000415.1:0-2697 GCA_036520795.1 Candidatus Limnocylindrales bacterium | reverse complement strand
TCGACCTCGACGAGCGTGTAGTCGTCGCGGAACTCTGGCATCGGCGGGTTGGCGTCGGTACGAGCCATCGCTAGTTCGCCTTCACCAGTGGACGGCCGTACGTCGAGGTCTCGATGGCGATCGGCTTGGTCTTGCCCCGGTTCTGCCAGAGCATCCACGCGGCGATCTGCAGCGCGAAGAACACGATGTAGATCACCGTCACGACCACGTCACGAAGCGTGTACTTCGTGATGCTGAACGGCAGCCAGTCGAGGACGCCGGTCGAGCCGGGGCCGGCGACGATCGCGTCCTTGCGCCACTCGAGGTCGGTGTCGGCGTACGTGAGCCATTGGTGCGGCACGACGCCGTAGATCATGAAGAGGAGCGCGAACACATACGTACCGCCGAGCACTGCCTCACCCCACGTGACCGGCGTGCCCACTTTGCGGTTCTTGCCGTACACGAAGATGCCCGCGGTCATGGCGAAAGTGATCACGAGGGAGACGATCAGCGCGACCACGACCTCCACCTCCTCGCCACCCTCTCGGGCGCTCGTGAACGGATGCACAACCACTCTACCCCAGCGCCGATCGGCTCTGGCGGGGTAGCGGCGATCCTTCTAGCACGCCGCGGCGCGCGCAAGACGACGGCCATGTCGGTGCATGTGTCTGTGCATGTGTCAGTTCCACTGCGGACCCAACTGCCGCCTAATGTGACCGCCGATTCGTCGCCGAAGACGTTCCCGCCACCGTGGCCCGCGGAGGGTGCAGTGACCGAGATCCCCGAGCACCTGCTCAAGCGCTCGCGAGAGCGCCGCGCGGCGTTGGGGCTGTCATCGGACGAAGGCGGAGGTGACGCGCCCGCCACTCCCGCCGCCGCTGCCCCCGCCGCATCGGCTGCGGTTGAGCCCGCCGGGGCCTCCACACCCGCCGTTCCTCCGCCGCCCGCTCCCCCGGCCGTCGTCGCGCCCCCACCTCCGCCGCCGCCGGAGTACGTGCAGGCGGCCATGCGGCGCAAGCGCATCCCGTACTGGGCCTTGCCGGTCGTTGCGCTGCTCCCCTTGTGGGCGTTCATCTACCAGTGGTCGCTCACGCCGCCGTCGGCCACGATCTCCGGGCCGCTCGCCGAGGGCGAGGAGATCTACACGGCGAACTGCGCGTCCTGCCACCTGCCCACGGGGGCCGGTGACAGCGCCGGAGGCATCGGGCGACAGCTGAGCAACGGCGAGGTCCTGCTGACGTTCCCGGACATCGCCGACCAGATCAGCTTCGTGATGACCGGCTCCGACCCGTACATCGGCAAGCCCTACGGCGACCCCGACCGCCCCGGAGGCCAGCTGATCGGCAAGGCCGGCATGCCGCCCTGGGAGGACATCCTCACCGCCGAAGAGATCAACGCGGTCGTCTGTTACGAGCGGGTCGTGCTCTCCGGTGAAGACCCGGTGCCGCCAAGCTGCACGACCGAGGGTGCCGCGGAGGCGACCGAAACGGCCAGCGGAGGCTGATGGCTGCCACCTCCGCCCGCCACGAGGTGCTCGTGGTCGGCGGCGGTCCCGCGGGGGCGGCGACCGCGTACTGGCTCGCGTCGGCCGGTCACGACGTCCTCGTCGTGGAGAAGAAGACGTTCCCGCGGGAAAAGACCTGCGGCGACGGGCTCACTCCCCGCGCGGTGCGCCAACTCCACGACATGGGTCTCGGCGAACGTCTCGAAGACTTCCACCGGTTCAACGGCCTACGCGCGCTCGCCCATGGCATCACGCTCGAGCTCGAGTGGCCCGAGCATCCCGATCTTCCGTCGTTCGGGTATGTCGTGCGACGGCGCGATCTCGACCAGATGGTCGCGGAGATCGCGGTGAAGGCAGGGGCAACCGTCTGGGAGGACGCCGAGGCGACCGCGCCGATCATCGACCGCGGACTCGTGCGCGGCGCGATCGTCCACGGCGAGGAGGTGCGCGCTGACTACGTCGTCGTGGCCGACGGCGCCAACTCTCGGTTCGGACGGGCAATCGGCACGTCGCGGGACCGTTCCTATCCGCAGGGCATGGCGATCCGGGGCTACTTCGAGAGCCCCCTGCACGCCGACCCATGGATCGAGAGCGCGCTCGACGTGAAAGACCGCAATGGCAACGCGCTGCCGGGCTACGGGTGGATCTTCCCGGTCGGCGACGGCTGTGTGAACGTCGGCGTCGGGTTGCTGTCGACGTTTCGCGACTACCGCAGCGTGAACACGACGCATCTGCTGAACGAGTACGTCGCGACCGCGCCGCCGTACTGGGAGATCTCGGCCGACACCGCCGTGGGCGAACCCACGGGCGGCCGTCTGCCGATGGGTGGTTCGGTGGGGCCGAAGGTGGGGCCGACGTTTCTGGTCGTCGGCGACGCCGCGGGCACCGTCAACCCGTTCAACGGAGAAGGTATCGACTACGCGTACGAGACGGGGCGGCTCGCCGCGCAGGTGCTCCACGAAGCGCTGTCCACCGGCGATGGCCTCGCGCTGCAGCAGTACGACAAGCTGCTCGACGCCGAGTACGGCTTGTACTTCAAAGTCGCCCGGTTGTTCGCGGTTGTCATCGGGCGCCCGGCGCTCATGCGCGAGCTCACCCGCGTGGGCATGCGCAGCCGCACGCTCATGGAGTGGGTGCTGCGGATCATGGCGAACCTGCTGCGGCCAGACGAGCTCGGCCCCGCCGAGGCCGCCTACAAGGCCGCGGCTGCCCTC
>DATDJA010000414.1:0-6186 GCA_036520795.1 Candidatus Limnocylindrales bacterium | reverse complement strand
GAGCCGGCTCGCCGTCGAGGTGTCGCGCCGGGCGATGCCGCGCCGCGATGGGCGGATCGCGTTCGTGCCGCTGGACGGCGTGAGCGTCGCCTCGCTCGTGCTGCCCGCGATCGCCGGTGCGATGGGCGTTGCGGAACCCGGACGGCCGCTCGTCGAGTCGCTGGCCGAGGCGCTCGGCCGGGCGCCCAGCCTGCTCGTCCTCGACACCGTGGAGCACGTCCGCGCCGTCGCACCCGCCCTCACCGACCTGCTCGCCCGCACGCCCGGGCTCACGATCCTCGCGACCAGCCGCATCGCCATCGGGGTCCCTCGCGAGCGCGTCGTCTGGGTCGAGCCGCTTCCGGTCCCGTCCGAGGACGAGACGGATCCCGACGCGCTCGCGGAGAACCCGGCGGTCGCCCTGTTCCTGGCCCGGGCGGCGGTCAGCCGGCCCGAGATCGAGGCGACGCCGACCAACGCCGCGCTCGCGGCCGCGATCTGCCGTCGCCTCGACGGCATTCCGCTCGCGATCGAGCTCGCCGCGGCGGCGCTGCGCGTCCTCGCGCCCCACCAGCTCGTCGACCAGCTGGAGAACCGCCTTGCCGATGCCGGCGCCGAGGCCGGCGACGAAGGGTCCACCGGGCCCGCGCGGCAGCGCAGCCTCCGGGCGGCGATGGACTGGAGCATCGGCCTGCTCCCGGCCCCCGTCCTGTGCCTGTACCGCCGGGCATCGGTGATTTCCGGCACCTTCAGCGTCCCGACCGCGGTCGCGATCCTCGAGGGTGGCGAGCGCCGGGGGCTCGCGCCGCTGGGCATCGACGTGCCGACCGGCCTCCAGCAGCTCCTGGCGGCGTCCCTGCTGCGCCACGAGGACGATGGCAAGGCGTTCGGGATGCTGACGACGGTGCGCGCCGACGCCCAGGACCGGCTCGCGCAGAGCGGTGAGGCCGTCGCGATGCGCTGGGCCCACGCCTACCAGGTGCTCGCGGTCGCCGAGGAGGCCGAGGGTGCCCTCTCGACGGGCAACGACGTCGAGGCCCTCGACCGGCTCGACGAGGCGCACGACGACATCCGCGAGGCCCTCGAATGGTCGATGGAACAGGGCGACGGGACGTTCGCGCTGCGGCTGTCGGGCACACTCGCCGAGTTCTGGCGAACGCGCGGGCACCACACGGAGGGCCGCCTCCGGCTGGCGGCCGCGCTGTCGATGGCCGTCGACCCGCCGCCCGGCGTCCACCGCAAGGCGCTCAGCGGCGCCGGCCTGCTCGCCTCGTACCAGGGCGACTACCGCCTGGGCGAGGCGTACCTGCGCGAGGCCCTCTCGATCGCCCGCGAGTTGGACGACGAGGAGGCGATGGCCGCCGTCCTCAACTGGCTGGGCACCAACGCGTACGGCGCGGGCGACCTCGACGCCGCCGAGGCATACGTTTCCGAGAGCCTGGAGATCCGGCGCCGGATCGGGGAGCCGGCGGGCATCGCCGTGGCGCTCAACGCGCTCGGCGGCGTCCACCACTTCCGCGGCGACCTCGACCTGGCTCGCGAGATGTTCGTCGAGAGCATGGCGCTGAAAGAGGGTCACGGCACCGCGAGCGGCCGCGCCGTGTCGCTGACCAATCTCGGCCTGGTCGAGCGCGACGCCGGCCGGCCCGAGGCGGCCGCACAGGCGTTCGAGGAGGCGATCGAGATCTGGGAGCGCACCGGCGACCCGCAGCGGGTCTCGGTCGGCCTCCACAACGCGGCGCTGCTCGATCTCGACTGCGGCCGCCTGGACGAGGCGGCCGGCAAGCTGACCCGGGCGCACGACATCGCCCGGGACCTCGGGGACCGGACAGAGATGGCGTACGCGCTGGCCGACCTCGTGCGCGTCGACGTCGAGCGGGGCGACCTCGACGGCGCGGCCGAGGCGCTGGCCGGATCGCTCCCGCGGGCGGCGGCGATCGGCGCCAAGATCATCGTCCCGCTCGCCCTCGAGGGTGCCGCCGGACTGGCCGCTGCGCGCGGCGACGACGTGCTCGCGATCCGCCTGTGGGCGGCAGCGGCCGCCGATCGCGCCCTCACCGGCTTCGCGAACATGCCCGCCGACGAGCGGCTCGTGGACGCGCGGATGTCGGAAGCCCGCGAGCGCCTCGACCCCGCGACGGTGGACGCCGCGTGGACGGATGGCGGCGCCCTCACGATCGAGGCGGCGATCGAGGACGCCATGACGCTCGTTGCCGCGGCGGCGCCCACCGGCTGACGCAACGACGTCGGGTCGGGTGTAATCGTCGGCCCGGCTTGGCGTTGTCCCGTGCATCAAGCCCATCACCTGGAGGCCTCGATGCACCGATCTCGCCTGCTCACGATCCTCGGCGGCAGCCTGCTTGCCGCGTTCCTGCTCCCCTCGGTCGCGCTCGCGAGCGCGCCGCCCACGGTCGAGCCGAACATCAAGCTCCACTGCGCCCTGGTGATCCCGGCGGGGCACCCCGCACGTGAGCGGGTCGCGTGCGGCTGGACGGCTGTCGAGGGCGTTGACGTCCGCGCCTACCGGGTGTGGAAGACCGTCGATGCCGGGCTCGGCCGGCCCCGTCACCTGGTCGCCCGCGTCGCTGCGGACAAGCCGTTGCGCATGGTGGACCCGCACATCCGGCGCGGCCACTCGTACACCTATCGCGTCGTCGCCATCGGCACCGACGGGTCCCGTGTCGGCGTCAGCAACCGCGTCTGGCTGCGCGTCGGCTGGAAGGTCGAGAAGCTCGGCCTCAACTGTGCGTACGTGATCGACAACGCCCGCGAGGGCGTCGCCTGCCACTGGGCGAAGGCCGATCGCCCGGGCGCCAAGCGGTTCGTGCTTGTCCGCTCGGTCGACGGCGTCCCGCGCGAGCGGATCTACCGCACCGGAGAGCATGGGCGTCGGTCGTACTTCGACACGGACGTTGCAGCCGGCCAGTCGATCACCTACAAGGTGTTCGCGATCGCCCGTGACGGCCGGATCGTGGGCGTCGGTGGACCCGATGTCGTCGTCGTCCCGACCATCGTCTCGCCCGTTGCGGGGTAGCCATCACCGGAGCGGTCGACATCGGCACACTTGCGGGGGTGGAGGTTCGTGCGGACGTCGACGGCGATGAGCAGGCGTTGGTGGAGCGCGCGAGGGCCGATCCGTCGGCCTTCGCGGAGCTCTACCGGCGCTACCTGCCACGCGTCCACGCGTTCGCCTACCGCCGCACCGGCGCCGTCGAGGTCGCCGAGGACATCACCTCGGCGGCCTTCGAGCGCGCGCTCCGGAACCTCCACACCTTCACTTGGCAGCCGGGCGGCTTCGGCCCCTGGCTCTTTCGCATCGTGTCCAACGAGCTCACCGATCACTACCGGCGGACCGGCCGCGCCGTGGCGCCGCGGTCGGTCGAGGCCGCTCTTGGCCTCCTGCCGACAGCCCCGCGCGATCCGGCGGATGAGGTCGGTGCCCGCGACGACGTCGCACAAGTCCTCGCGGCGATGGACCAGCTGACCCCCCGCTACCAGCAGGCGCTGTCCCTGCGCTACCTCGCCGGCCTGACCCCGGACGAGGCCGCCCGGGCGATGGGAACGTCGAAGGCGACGATGGCTGTCGTCCTGCACCGGGCCACGCGGGCGCTCCGTCGGGTCGTGGCCGCGGAGGATCGATCGTGAACGACGACCCCCGCCGCCAGCTCGAGGAGGCCGGCCGGCGTCCGGTGCCTGCACCCGATCCGGCCTTCGCCGAACGGCTCGAGGCCCGGCTCCTGGCCGTCGCCCAGACGCCATCGCCCTCGCCCGAGCCTGCCGGCCCGCCCCCGACGCGCGGACAGCGGCGCCAATGGCTCGCGCTCGCGGGCTTGACGGTTGCCGCCCTCGTGCTGGCGGTCGCGCTGGCGTCGGGCGCACCGGGCGGCTCGCCGCGATCAGAACCGGAGCTCGCCGCACCGGTCAACGTCAAGGTCGCCCTGAGCGACGGGACCGTGCTCGAGATCCACGACGGGCTGCGCCTGCCCGAGGGTGCCGTGGTGACGGTCGGTGACGGCGGCTTCGCGCGGATCGGGGACACCGTCCTGCGTCCGGGCGACGTGGCGACGATCGAGCACGGGCGCGTCAACGTCGAGCACGACCAGCCCGTGGGGGCGGCGTCGGGGACCTCGACCGCCACGCCGCGCGCGACCCCCCGGGCGACGCCCAAGGGGACGCCGGCGCCCAATCGCACGCCAAGGCCCACCGCGGAGCCGACGTCCAAGCCGCCCAAACCGACGAACGGTCCCAATCGCACGCCCAAGCCGACCGCGACACCGACGGCGCCTCCCGCGACGCCGGCCCCGACCCCGTCGCCCACGCCGACGGTCGAGCCCACGCCGTCGCCGTCGGTCCCGCCGCCGCACCTCACCTGGCGGCCCAAGCTGCGGGCACATGCAAACCCCGCCGGGAACCGCGTCCTCGTGCGCTGGACGCCGACCCGCCGGGCAGCCAGCTATGTGCTGATCGTGACCCGCTCACGCGTCGGAGCCGCGGCGGATCCGGTGTACCCGGGATCGCGCGTCTTCCGGCAGTTCGAGACCGCCCCGCAGAAGTGGATCCGGTTCCGCGTGCTGGACCCGGTCGTCGAGGTCCGGGTCATGGTCGTTGCCCTCGGCAAGCACGGGAACGAGGTGTCGCGCAGCCGGATCGCGATCGTGACGACCGGCGGCGACGTGACGGGAGAGGGCGAAAGCCCACCACCCGACGTTCCCCCCGACAGCCCCTGACGTCCCGGCGTCGGCGACCCGCACGCGCTCGGGCACCGTCCCCGGTGTAGGATCGCCGCCCATGGATCACGATCAGGCGAATCCCTCCCGCGAGTCCCGGCCCGAGGCGACCCGGACGATCGAAGGCATCGGGGACGCGTTCCGCGCCCGGGGCTACATCGCCGAGCGGTCGCTCGCGACGACGGTGTTCCTCGCGCTCGAGCTCGGCCGCCCGCTGCTCCTCGAGGGTGAGGCTGGCGTCGGCAAGACCGAGCTCGCCAAGGTCCTCGCGGCGACCCTCGGCTCGCGGCTGATCCGGCTCCAGTGCTACGAGGGACTGGACGTCAACACGGCGGTCTACGAGTGGAACTACCCGCGCCAGATGCTCGAGATCCGGCTGCTCGAGGCGCGCGGCGAGATCGACAAGGCCTCGGCGCACGACATCTTCGGTCCCGACTTCCTGCTCAAGCGGCCGCTGCTCCAGGCCCTCGAGGCCACGGACGGCAACGCGCCGGTCCTGCTGATCGACGAGATCGACCGCGCCGACGAGGAGTTCGAGGCCTACCTGCTCGAGATCCTGTCCGACTTCCAGGTCACGGTGCCCGAGATCGGCACGATCCGGGCGGTCCAGGCGCCGCGTGTCGTCCTCACGTCGAATCGGACCCGGGAGGTCCACGACGCGCTCAAGCGGCGCTGCCTGTACCACTGGATCGACTACCCGACGGCGACCAAGGAGTTCGAGATCGTGGCCACACGCGTGCCGGACGCGCCGCCGCGCCTCGCTCGCGAGGTGGTGAGCTTCGTCCATCGGCTGCGTGCCGCGGACCTGACCAAGGTGCCGGGCGTCGCCGAGACGCTCGACTGGGCGGCCGCCCTGCTGTCGCTCGGCGCCGCGGAGCTGTCGCCGGACGTCGTCGACGAGACCCTGGGCGTGGTCCTCAAGTACGAGGAGGACATCCGGCAGGTGCGCGGGTCCGTCGCCCGCCAGTACCTCGCCGAGGCCACCGCCCAGGCCTGACGCGATGAGCGACGACGCGTCCCCGATCCTGCGTGCCCCGACGGGCGAGCTGATCGACGGGCGCCGCCTGCTCGCCGAGGCGGTCGGGTTCGGACGCGCGCTGCGGGCCGCCGGCCTGTCGGTCGACATGGCCGCCTCGATCGACTTCGCTCGGGCGCTGGGCCTCGTGGACATCGGCAGCAAGGGGATCGTGCGCGATGCGGGGGCCGCCCTGTTCGTGCGTCGCCGCGACGACCGCGAGGTCTACGACCGGGTGTTCGCCCAGTTCTGGCGTCGCCGCGGACGCAAGCTGCCGACGTTGCGCATGGAGGGCCTGATCCCCGACGCCAAGCGCGACGAGGAGGGCGAGCCGGGGGCGGCCGACGAGGGTGGCGAGGGTCGCGAGGCGACGATGTCGGAGCTCGCGACGATGGGCATCCAGGTCGCGACCGATGCCGACGAAGGGGCGGAGATCGAGGGCGTCACGATCTCACCGGACGCTTA
>DATDJA010000413.1:0-2347 GCA_036520795.1 Candidatus Limnocylindrales bacterium | reverse complement strand
CGGGCCTCGACATGCCGGCCAGCGGCGCGTACCTGCCGGAGGGGGCAGCGTCGCCCGTGATGATCGACATCGAGGCCGGGCGCGGCGTCTACCACGACCCCAACGTGTGGGTGGTCCACCGCCTCGGGGAGGGGTAGCCAGCCCGGCCTACCGGGCGGCGTCGATCTGCGCGCTCGCTGTCATGTTCCAGCGCAGGCCCTCGGGCACGGCCCCGGTCGGCTCGAGGACCACGGTGTAGACGATGTCGCCGGCCGACGACTCGCCGAACGGGGCGATCGAGGTCACCTTGGCGGGGATCTCGATGTCCTCGAAGGCGTCGACGGTGATCGTCGCGTTCGCGCCCACGTCCAGGCGCCCGATCGCGGCCTCGTCGAGATCGATGGTCTCGAACCGCCACGCGGACGTGTCGGCCACTCGCGCCACCGTCGTGCCCGGGGCGATCGATTCACCGACGGTCGCATCCAACGATGCGACGACGCCGGTGAACGGAGCCAGGAGGGTCAGCTCGTCCAGGGCGGCCTGCGCTCCGGACCGAGCGGCGCGGGCACCGTCCGCATCGGCCGCCGCCACATCGACGGCGGCACTTGCGACATCGGCCGCGTGGCTCGCGCTCAGCACCTGCGCCCGCGCACCGTCGAGTGCCGCTCGGGCTCGCTCAACCTCGGCGTTGGCCGCTCGCCGGGTCGACGTACCCGAAGGTGTCCCGTCGCGGGTTGCATCGGCCGCGTCCACGCCGGCCTGCGCCTGCTCCACGCCGGTGCGCGCGATCCTGACCTGGACCTGGGCCTGGTCCAGGGCGTCCTTCGCGCGGCCCTGCGCGGCCTCGGCGGCAGTCACCGCCGCCTCGGAACGTGCGACCTCGGCCTCGAGCTGCTTCCCGTCGAGCCGAACGAGCGGCCGCCCGGCGAAGACCGTGCCGCCCTCGGGCACGAAGACCTCGGCAACCACACCGCCGCCGCCGGGCGCCGCGAGCTCGACGTGCTTGATCGGCACCGCGCGTGTGTCGGCGGCCACCGTCGTGGACTCCGCGACGGGCGGGACGGTGGGCGACGGCTCGGCGCCGCCGGGCGTCGACCCGCCCCGCCCCGCGACGAACCAGGCGCCGCCGACGACGGCGAGCCCCACAACGATCAGCACGAGCAAGCGGTTGCGGGTCATCGGCGGTCGGGCTCCCTCATCGGTCGGACGATCTCATTCATAGGCCAGGATCTCGCGCACCGCGAGCCGGCTCGCCCGCCAGGCGGGCAGCAGGCTGGCGACGGTGGCGAGCACGAGCACGATCAAGGCCCACGCGATCATGCCCTCGATGGAATACGCCCACGACAGCGGGCGGCTGACGAACACGTTGCCGAGCGCGTCCGACAGCAGCTTGCTGATCGGGATCGACGCGAGGACGGCGAGGGCCCACGACAGCGCCCCGATCAGGATGCCCTCGGCCAGGAAGATCAGCAGCACCGACCGATCCGATGCCCCCACGGCACGCAGCACCCCGATCTCGCGCGAACGCTCGACGACGTTGATCGTCATCGTCCCCGTGAGCCCCAGGCCGCCGACAAACCCCAGCAGTACCGCCATCGTCGAGAGGAACAGCACCAGCACGTTGAACAGCAGCTCCTGCGACTCGCGGATCTCGCCCGACGTCGTCGTGGCCGCGACCTTGACCCCGGCGCCCTCGAGGCGCGATCGGACCGACGTCGCCAGCGCGTCCTGCGCCGCGGCGTCCATCCCCGGCTGGCCGACGACCATCAGCACCCCGGCCCGGCCCACCTCGCTCGTCGCCCGCTCGAGCGCCACGTCCGGCGCGTAGAGGAACGGCCGCCGGGTGGGGGACTGGGCGATCCCGACGAGGGTCCACGTCGTGTCCTTGCCGTCGATCCGCAGCGTCATCGTATCGCCCACCGCGAGGTCGGGTTCGTCGTCGCGCACGTTGGCCGTCGCCCCCACGGCATTGCCGTCCTCGGGCAGCAGCCAGCGGCCCTCCTGCATCGTCGGCCGGACCGTTTGGGCGTTGGGCGGCAGCCCGAACGCCACCACCGACCTGCCCTCGACCCCGTCGTTCACGATCCCGGTGGCCGCGAAGCGCCACGGCTCGGCGGCGACCACGCCCGGCACCGCCATCGCCTCGTCCACCAGCACCGTCGCCCGCTCGGTCGTCGCCAGCTCCACCTGGACGTCGTAGGCGAAGTAGAGGAGGGTGTCGTCGAGCGTCTTCACGAGCGAGGCCCGGACCGCGAACACCGACATGAAGATCGCGCCGCCGAGGCTCAGAGCGGCCAGGGTCAGGACGAGACGGCCCTTGCGCCGGAACGTGTTCCGGATCGAGAGCAGGGTCGGACGCGGCAAGCCC
>DATDJA010000412.1:0-4044 GCA_036520795.1 Candidatus Limnocylindrales bacterium | reverse complement strand
CATCTTGTGGTGGCCATCTCGGCCATCGCGCTGTCGCTCGCGTTGGCCGCCTGTGCCGGTGGCACCGCGCCGGCGCCGTCGATGGCCGGGGTCCCGACCGTTCCTCCCGCGACGGCTTCGGCGACGCATAGCTCCAACGCGCCGGTCATCGCCACCGACGGCTCGCAGGCGACCCGCGAGGACACGCCGTACGAGTCGGCCCGCTACGGCTATCGCCTCGTCGTGCCCGCGGGCTGGACCATCAACGAGGTCCCGGGCTCAGGCGGGCTCCATCCGGACGAGCCGGGCGTGGACACGTTCCGCGACCGCGAGGGTCACATCCTGAGCATCGTCGGCGAGCCGGCGACCGACCTCGGGGGCTGGACGTCGCCGGTCGACCTCCACCTCCGTCAGGAGCACGCGCTGAAGGTCGAAGCCCACGAGGCGCTCTCGGTCGACGGGGTCCCGGCGACGTTGAAGGCCTATCACCTGCCGATCCCGCCGTCGTACCTCATCCACTACCTCGACGCCGCCGTGGTGAACGACGGCCTCGGCCTGGTGCTCTCGCTCGAGTCGACGACCCGCGACGACGCCGGCGACCGCGCGATCCTCGACGGCTTCCTGGAGTCCCTCGAGCTCGGCGCCCGCTGACGCAGCCGGGCCTGGATCAGCCCCGGCGATCCACCCGCTCGTGGCGAGGCAGGAAGCGATCGACGAAGCGCTCAGAGGCGTGCCCGTCGCAGGCGCCGACGTTGGCGGCGATGAACCGGTCGTAGCCGGACACATCGAAGTCGTCGGCCAGGATCGCCGTGGCCACGCCGTCGGCGTCCCGGACCTGGGTGCCGATCATCTCCCGCCGGTAGTCGAGGTACAGGCCCGGGTCCTCTTCGTACGCCTCGAGGTCATCGACCACCAGCACGAGCGGCCGGTGGAGGATCGCCCACTCGAAGATCGACGACGAGTAGTCCGTGACGAACACGCTGGCCAGCGCGAGGTAGTCGTTCATGTCGCTCTTGGGGTCCGCGACGACGTCGAAGCCATCGACGGGCTGGGTCGCGGGGTCGAGGTTGGGGTGCGACTTGAGGACCAGGGCGTACTCCTGCGGCAGGCGCTCGCGCAGGCGGCGGCCGTTGAGCGCGCCCGTCCCGTGCTTGGCCCGTCCCCGGCCGCGGAACGTCGGGGCGTAGAGGACGACCTTCCGATCCCGCAGGACCGGGTGGATCGCCAGCAGCCACGACCGGGACGCGTCGAGCGCCGCCGTGTCGTAGAAGCGATCGGTGCGCGGCGTGCCCAGCGGCAGGACTTGGTCGACGGGCGTGCGCAGGGCCCGGGACCAGGGCTCGCGGGCGCCCTCCCCGGGCGCGACCACGTAGTCGTAGTAGCGGTGGAGGAAGG
This sequence comes from Candidatus Limnocylindrales bacterium, assembly GCA_036520795.1. Classification (GTDB taxonomy): domain Bacteria; phylum Chloroflexota; class Limnocylindria; order Limnocylindrales; family CSP1-4; genus CAIXZV01. The sequence continues at coordinate 2,670 of DATDJA010000412.1, read as the reverse complement.
TGGCTTCGGGCTCCTCGAGGCCGCCGGCGGTGTCGGCGCCGAACCGCTTCAGCGCTCCGGGTGCGTGCCACACCTGGACCACCGTCGTCGCCTCGCGGTGCGGCGCGACGTGGACCGGCAGGTAGGCGTTGTCGACGACCACGAGCCCCGACGTGTGCACGAGGTAGGTTCCCCGGACCATCCGTGCGAGGTAGCGCAGCTTGCCGGCCAGGTCGTACGTGTACGGCTGGAGGAGGAGCGCCACGTCGACATCGGGGCGGATGGCCCGGATCGCGTCGTGGAGGTGGAGGAGGTTGCCCTCGAGCAGCGGCAGCCGCGCCGTCGCGAGCACGACCCGCCGCCGGCGCACGGGCAGCAGGCGCACGAACAGGACGAGGACGCGCAGGACGAGGGAGGCGAGCCGGTACTCGAGCGGGCTCACGGGCGGGCGCCCACGCGGGCGACGGCTACCGGGTCCGCGCGGGCGGCGCGCCGGTCGGCTGTACGGGGACGGTCCCGGGCTCGGCCGGCTCGACGACCAGCGGCGGCGTCAGCGCATCGTGACGGCGGACGTCGAGGACCTGGCCGGTCAGATCGGACTGAATCAGGCGGAGCGTCGCGACGGCGACCGCCTCGGAGCCCAGGAGTCCCTCGGGTGACTCGCCCGGGAACGCCTTGCGGCGCATCGGGGTGTCGGTGCGCTCGGGGCTCACGGCGTTGACCCGGATCCCCTCGTCGGCCCACTCCTCGGACAGGCCCTGGGTCATGTTGACCAGCGCCGCCTTGCTCGCGGAGTACGCCACGTAGTCCGGTCGGCCGCGCGTGAACGAGCTCGAGGTGAACACGGTGAGCGAGCCGCGGGACGCGCGCAGCCACGGATACGCCGCCCGGGCGACGTTGAGGGTGCCGGTGAGGTTGATGTCCACGACCTCGGCGAGCTCGTGGGCCGGCGTGAGGGCGACGGACCCGATGCGCAGGATGCCCGCGGTGCAGACCACGTGGTCGATCCCGCCCAGGCGCTCGGCGGCCGCCCCGAGCCGCGTCTCGACGCTGGCATAGTCGCGCACGTCCAGGCCGAGCGACCCGCCGTCGACCTCCGCGTGCGCGCCCCGGCGGATCGCCTCGTCGGCGATCGCGCGCCCGATCCCGCTCGTGCCGCCCACGACGACCAGCCGCATCCCCTCGAGCGAGGCGCTGGCCTCGGGCTCCTCGATCGGCGTGAGCACCTTCATCTGGAGCATCCGGTCGGCCATGACCATGTCGATCCGGGTCGTGATCTTGACGTTCACCTCGTCGCCCGCGACCGCGACGATCCGCACGCCGGGCACGTGCCGCAGGACCAGGCTGCAGTCGTCGGTCGCCGACAGGTCACCCGCGCGCGTCGCCGACGCATAGGCCCGGGCGAGGACGTCCAGGCGGAACGTCTGCGGTGTCTGGCCCCGGCGGTACCGGCTCCGCTCGGGGATCTCGACGACCTCGTCATCCTCGACGATCACGAGCGTGTCCGCGCTCGGGATCACGGTGTCCGTGCCGTCCGCCCGCCCGGACAGGATCGGCTCGATGGAGCGCTGGATCACGTCGAGGGGGACCAGGGGCCGCACCGCGTCGTGGATGACGACGATGTCCTCGTCGGCGCCATCGAGGGCCGCCAGGCCGTTGCGCGTGCTCTCGTTGCGGGTCGCCCCGCCGGCGACGACGCTGACCGGCATCACCAGCGCCGCGGCCTCGACGAGCTCGCGCGTCTCGTCGATCCATGCCGGGTGCGACACGACCACCACCCTGTCGACTGACGACGCCCCGAGCGCGCGGAGCGTCCGCAGCAGGATCGGGTCTCCCGCGAGCCGGACGAACTGCTTTGGCATCTCGCCGCCGAAGCGGTTGCCGTCGCCGCCGGCGAGGACGATCGCGTGGATCTGCACACGGAGAGACTACGTCAGCGCGGCCAGCCCGGCCCACACCCACCGGTATCATCGGTCCCCGACATGATCGACCAGCCGACCGTCCGCCGACCCCGGACCGGCGCCTCGGACCTTGAGCTGTTCTCGCTCGGATGGCGGCGGATCCAGGTCCTCCTCCGGGTCCGCCCACCCGACGCCGGGTTCGATCCCGCGCTCGTCCGGATCCGCCACAAGGCGACCGGCGCGGCGGTCCCGCTCACTGGCTGGGAGGCCGACGAAGACTGCCTGACCCTGCGGGTCAACGTCATGCAGGGCCCGGACGCCGAGCCGCTGGCACCCGGTCGCTGGGAGCTCGTCGTGCCGGGACCGCGAGGCGGCAAAGGGGACCCGGTGCGCCTCGTCGGCGACGCAGTTGCGGCCGGCCAATCCGCCCCGATGTCGTTCGCCGTGGGGCTGCGCGGCACGCTCAACGTCGTCGCGTCGGTCGCCGCCCGTTCGGGCACGTTCGCGATCGAGGTGGAGCTCGACCCGACCGTCGCGGAACCGGACGAGGACGCGACGCCGATCCCGGGCGCGGTGGCGAAGCCCGGGCTCATCGCGCAGGCGGTCATGCAGGTGCGGATCGCCGCCTTCGCCGTGATGTTCTGGTGCTTGCGGATCCTGGCCCGGCGCAACGGGCGGAGGATCCTGTTCAGCTCCGATTCGCGCGCCGACCTCGGCGGCAATCTCAAGCTCGTCCACGACCGGATGGTCGCCCGCGGCCTCGACCGCGAGTTCGAGCTGCTCACGCTGT
>DATDJA010000411.1:0-6014 GCA_036520795.1 Candidatus Limnocylindrales bacterium | reverse complement strand
GGGGAGCGGGCCTCGGGGGTGACGGGGAACGCGCGGGTCTGCATGGAGGACCTCCGTTGCTCCCCAGCACTGTCCCACACTGACGCCTGGCCAGGGCACTCGGCCTCCGGCCCCTCCCGCACCTGAGCTGGTCGGTGGTGTCAGCCGTCGGGATCGGCGAGCAAGTCGGTCACATCCTGGAAGTCGTAGATGTGGTCGTTGTCGGGCCAGGTGAAGCTGCGGTCCGGAAGCGGAGGCAGGTCGGCGCCGAAGTACTCACGGAACACCGTCCGGAACGTGTTGACCGACGTGAACGTGTCCGGAAGCTGGACGTCGACGCCCGGCAGGTACATCGCGACCAGGTTGCCCAGCCGGATGCGGAGGTACTCGGGCGTGTTGCGGACGCAGTCGACGCCCCGGCACATCAGCGGTCCTTCGTCGCCCTCGATGATGACGATCGGTCGCGACTCCTCGGGTCCCGACAGCAGGTACCCGACGATGTCCTGGATCTGCGCGTTCGCGAAGGCGAGCTGGTCCGCGTAGAGGTCGCGCTCGTCGGCGGCTTTGGCCTCCGCCTCCGGGATCGCCGAGCCGTCGGCCCGGAAGACGTACGGATCGTGGGGCAGCAGGATGTGCGCGAACACGAACTTCGGACCGCCTGCCGTGGCCACCCGACGCAGCTGGCGGAGCTCGAACAGGGTGCCCTCGCGATGTCGGTCGCGGAAGGTCGGCTCGGGGCTCGTCATCCCGAGCGTTCGCTCGATGGCGGGCACGATCGTCGTGTCGGCGAGGACGGTCTCGAACTCGCTCGCGATGCCCAGCGTCAGGTTCTCGTCGGCGATCGGGATCGAGCGCGTGGGACCGAACCACGAGCCGAGCTGGTAGTAGCGATAGCCCTCCGCCTTCAGGAATGCCCCAACCGCGTGGTCCCGGATCATCGACTGTGCCGGCGTCCGGTCGCCCGACGTCCGGCCGACCTCGGTCGTCAGGTTGTCGAGGTACTGCATGTTGAGCGTGGCCGCCAGCGAGAAGTCGGTCGCGCGATAGTTGGCGTGGGAGTGCGCCGGGACCTGGAAGCCGCGGTCGGCGAGCCAGGCGTAGAGCGGATTGTCGGTCAGGCCGAAGCGGCGCTCGATCGCGTCTGCCGACCCGTAGCGGTCGAACACCAGGAAGTAGATGTCGGGCTTGCGGCCTACCCGATCCGGTGCGGCGGCCCTGACGGCCGCGGGTGCCATCGGCCCGGCCGCCGCTATTGCCGCCGGCTGCGCCGAGGTGGCGCTCCGGCCCGAACGGGCCGCCTCATACGGCACGATCGTTGCCGAGATGAGCAGTACGAGTGCGATCCCCGCGACGTTGAGACCGGCGGTCAGGGAGGGGAGGGTCGTCCTCGCCCGCGCCGCGTAGACGACGGTTGCGACGATCACCGCCGCGCAGCCGAGCAGCAGCACCCGGTCCGTCGCCCCGATGCCAGCCAGCGCCTCGGCAACGTGCCCGTAGCCGAAGAACACGATGACCAGGGCGCTCGCGACCACGGCGCCGCGGCGAGCACTCCGGAAGACGAGCGCGGCCACACCCATCGCGAGCGCGGCGCCGAACATCGCACGCCCCAGTGGAGCGGCCGCGTCGACGGGGAGCACCTCGTCGAGGTTCGACGCGTAGAGGAGCAGCACGGCGTAGGCGGCGAACAGGACCGGGTGCACCGGGAGCCGGGTCAGCCAGGTCATCGCCGCGCCGGACCGGGTGTCGGTGCTGTGCGGGTCGTCGCGCGTGCCACACCAGTAGTAGCGACCCTGCGCATTTCAACGGCCTGACGGTCGACCCCGCGACACGCGACAAATCCGTTACAGGACGATCGAGGAGGCGGTCAGGCGGCTCCGCTGACGGGCACGGTGTCGTCGCCGCTGTTGCGGCCTCGGCGCCTCGCCGGGCTGATCTTCGCGACGCCCGTGGCCGGACGTGCGGGCGGCGTATCGCCAGGCTTCTCGGCTCCCCGGCGCCGTCGGCTCGAGCCAGACCGGATGACCTCTGCGACAGCCTCGGCCTGCGCCGCCTCCTCGGCGAGCGCCGCGGCATCTTCGGCGAGCGCCGCGAACGACTTGAGGGCGGAAGCCGGGACGTCCTCGGCCAGCAGGGGCCGGTCGAAGTAGTAGCCCTGGCCGGATGTGCACCCGAGCGAGCGCATCCAGTCGGCCTGGGCAACGGTCTCGATCCCCTCGGCCACGGTCTCGATGCCGAGCAGGCGGGCCATCGCGACGATGGCTCCGGCCAGCGCCGAGGAACGGGCGTCAGCCTCGTCGTCGATGGCCTGGGTGAACTCGCCAGCGATCTTGAGCGCGTCGACGGGGAACTGCCGGAGATGGCTGAGCGGGAAGTAGCCGGTCCCGAAGTCGTCGATGACGACGCGCACGCCCAGCGTCCGAAGCGCCTGCAGCGTCTCGACCGTCGACGGTGTCGCCCGCAGGAACGCGGCCTCCGTGATCTCGATGACGAGGGTTCCGGGCCCGACGTCGTGGTCGGCAAGGGCCTCGCGCACGCCGTCCACGAAGCCCGCTTCCTGCACCTCCCGCGCCGACACGTTGACCGCCACGTACGTCCCGGGTGCCGTTGCCCCGCTCGCGGCCCAGACGGTTGCCTGGCGACAGGCCTCCCGGAGCACCCAGCGTCCGATGGGCAGGATCGACCCGTGCTCCTCGGCGATCTGGATGAATTCGCCCGGAGCGACCAGTCCGCGATCGGGATGGCGCCAGCGCACCAGCGCCTCCACCCCCGCCATGGTGTTGGTCGCGAGGTTGACGATCGGCTGATAGCGCAGCTCGAGCTGGTCCAGGTCGACGGCCTGCTGGAGCTCCGTCGCCAGCTCCCGCCGCTCACGGATCTCGGTCGGCATGCCGGCATCGAAGGCCGCGACGCCTCCCTTGGCGCCCGCCTTGACCATGTACATCGCCACGTCGGCGTTGCGCATCAGCTCTGCCGCCGTCGTCGACTCGTCGGCGCCAGCGATCCCGATGCTCGCCGAGATCGACACGCTGGCGGCGTCGATCACGAACGGCGACTTGAGCTCGCGGGCGAGGCGGTCCGCCATCGCGCGCGACTGGCGCAGGTCGGAGGCGTCCTGGGTCAGGATGGCGAACTCGTCGCCGCCGAGGCGCGCAAGCACGTCGCTGTCGCGGATGTGGGCCTCGATCCGCCGGGCGATGGCAACCAGCAGGGCATCACCGAAGACGAAGCCGTGGGTGTCGTTGAAGGCCTTGAAGTCGTCGATGTCGATGAACAGGACCGATGACGTCGTGGTTCCCCGCTTGCCACCGGTCCAGAACGCGCGCTGCAGGCTGGCCTCGAACGTGCGTCGGTTGGCGACGCCAGTGAGCGGGTCGCGCTCGTCGAGATCCTGGACCCGCCGCAGGAGGACGGCGTTGCGAAGGTTGACCGCGGTGGTCGCCGCGACCTGGGCGGCGACGCGGCTGAGCCGCCCTTCGAGACCCGGCTCCTGGCCGTAGCGGCGCTCGAGCACGATGACGCCGACGGGACGGCCGTCGGCCACCATCGGAGCGATGACGATGCGCCGGGCACCCTTCAGCAGTCCGGCCAGCGCCGGGTCGGTCGCTCTGTCCAGGTGCTGCGCGGTGACCGGCTCGCCGGTGGCCCACGCCCGCTCGATGATCGGGTCGATGGCGAGCTGTGTTCGCGCCTTGACCTTGACGCCGCGGGCCGCGAGCACGATCAGGCCGGTGTCGCCACTCCCGAGGACGAGCCCGCGCGAGAGGGCGTAGCGGACCGCCAGTCCATCGAGGACCGTGCTCGCCTGGCGGGTCGGGTCGCCCTCGCCGTCGAGCAGCGCGCCGATCCGCACGACCGCCTCGAGGTCGGACCGGCGCTCACGCAGGTCGCGCTCGTTGAGCGCCCCGAACGCCCACACGACGAGCGCGAACAGCCACAGCGCGACGAGGCTCAGCCAGGGAACGGTGGCGAGTCCGGCAGCCGCGATCGCCGACGCACCCGCGGCCGACTGGGCGTCGGCCACTGCCGCCGCCACGCCGACGAACAGGATGGTGTCCCAGGCGGCCATCAGCAGGCCGATCCGGGACGACGCCAGCAACGAGACGGCCAGGAGCTGGAGATAGACGAGGAACTGGAGCACGCTCGACGAGCCGCCGGTGCCGTAGACCGCGAGTGTGAGGAACAGCCCGTCGACGATCAGCATGCCCGCGATCGCCAGCCTGGCGAGGCGATCGCCCCGCTGGCTCAGCCACTCTGCGGCCGCCGTCACTGCGACGTAGCCGACCGCGACCCCGACCAGGACCCGCGACGTGACGGTGAGCGCGTCGGGCGAGGCAATGGCGAACACCACGGTGATCGCCGCCATCAGGAATCGCAGGCCGAGCAGGTAGCGCAGGCGGTCGTCGAGCGCGATGTCGCTCGGGCGGCTGCGCTCGGTCCGCTTGGCGACTGCTGTCATCGGCTCCTGACCACGGTGGACGGGGATCGCAAACCCACCCGCTCGCGCGGGCACGACGCCCCCTCGTCGAGGACGCGGGGCCACCTTGCCCCCCTGGGGTACCGATGCACCACCGCTCGTTGGGGTCAGTGCGTCCGTGCACCACCCCGCGAGGCTGCCCAAGGCCGCCGGCGGTCCCCGCCGCCCACCGGGTACGAAGGTCCCGCTTCCGGGGGGATCGGGTCGGTCGAGTGCGCTCTGGTGCGGCCGGACCTCGGGGCCGGCGTCGCGGCGTGGTGCGTCGCGGCACCGGCCCGCTCGACATCGATCCCGACCGCTGCCGGCGCGAGCCGGGCACAATCGCGTACCGTCCCACCCGGCCGGCCCCGCCCGTCCAAGCCCCAACGCCTACCCGGAGCCCAGCGGAGGAGAGGTTGCTCACCCGGCCACGCGCCCTCGTCGCACGCTTCGTGCCGCCGGGGGCGGTCCTGCTCGGCGTGCTGACGTTCGTGGCCTACGCCGCCGGCCTTCTGCGCGACCGGATCTTCGCCCGGACCTATGGTGCGGGCCCCGAGCTGGACGCCTACAACGCAGCCTTCGTCCTCCCCGAGCTCCTGCTCGACGTCCTCGTGGCAAGCGGTCTGACGGCGCCGTTCGTGCCGATCTTCACGACGCTCGGCCGAGACGATCCGGAGGCTCCACCGCGGTTCGCGCAGACGGTGCTGACGCTCGCGGTCGGCGTCACCGCGCTGATGAGCCTGATCCTGCTCATCACCGCCCCGTCGACCGTCCAGCTGATCGCACCCGGCTTCGACGCGGCGAACCAGGCCCGCTATCTCGACCTGTTCCGGTTGATGCTGATCACGCCGATCGTGTTCGCGGCGTCGATCACCCTGGGCGAGGTGCTCGTCGCCGAGCGCCACTTCGTGTTCTATGCGCTCGCGCCGATCCTGTACAACGTCGGGATCGTCCTGGGGACCGTGCTCCTCCACGACCGCCTGGGGATCGCCGCCGCGGCCGTCGGGGCGGTTCTCGGCTCGTTCCTCCACCTCGGGATCCGCCTGATCGGCATCCGTCGCACCACGGTCCGCGTCCGGTTCCGGCTCGACCTTGGGATGAAGTCCCTGCACGAGTTCCTGCGGCTGATGGTGCCCAAGATGATCAGCCATCCGATCGAGCCGCTGACGTTCCTGTTCTTCACGCGCGTGGCCAGCACGCTCGTCCTCGGCAGCGTCACGGCGGTCAGCTTCGCCCGGAACTTCCAGAGCGTGCCCGTCGCCCTGATCGGCGTGGCGATCTCGCTGGCCGTGTTCCCGACGCTCTCGGCCTCGTGGGCGGCCGGCGACCGGGCCGGGTTCAGCCGCCAGGTCCGGAACAGCGCGGCGACGATCGGGGTCGTGTCGATCCTCGCCGCGATCGGCCTGATCGTCGTCGGCCCGCTGGCCATCGACGTGCTGCTGGGCGGCGGCGCGTTCGACGCCGAGGACGTCCGACTGACGGCGACGGTGCTCGCCGCCTTCGCCCACGCCGTCCCGTTCGATGCCCTCGGCCACCTGCTTGCGCGGAGCCTGTACGCCACCCACAACACGCTGCTGCCGCT
>DATDJA010000410.1:0-3797 GCA_036520795.1 Candidatus Limnocylindrales bacterium | reverse complement strand
GCCGGCGCGGTCGGATCCTGCGGGGCCCGCAACTATGGCCGGCACGCGTGCCTCGATCAGCAGCGACAGGAGCGCACCCAGTTCGGCGTCGAGCGTGCGGTTTCGGATGAAGTCGGTCAGTGGCACTTCGCGCATCGAGGCCGAGGCTACATCGTCTGCGTGACCTCGAAGGGTCGTGGCACCATCGGACCCATCCGAACCCGTCAGCACAGGGGAGCCACATGAGCATCGAACGCATCGATCCCGGACGGCGATTCGCCCAGGCCGTCGTCCACGGTGACACGGTCTACCTGGCCGGACACGTCGCCACCAACGCGAGTGCCGGCGTGTACGAGCAGACGGTCGAGATCCTCGCCGCGATCGACGGCCACCTCGCAGCCGCGGGAACCGACAAGTCGAAGCTCCTCTCGGCGAACATCTGGCTCGCCGACATCGCCACCTTCGACGACATGAACCGTGCCTGGGACGCGTGGGTCGACATGGCCAACCTGCCGGTCCGCGCCACGGTCGAGTCGAAGCTGGCAGGCCCCGACTACAAGGTCGAGATCGCGGTCATCGCGGCCCGCTGACGATGACCAGGTACGTCATCGATGCGGGTGTCGCGATCCGGATCGCGGCTGGCGAGATCGTCGTCGCGGCCGAGCACGAGCTGCTCGCTCCGACCCTGCTCCGCTCGCAGGTCCTGTCCACCCTCCACGAGACCGTCGCGAGGGGCGAGCTGTCGGAGGCCGAGGCGCTCAAGCGTCTCGCCCAGCTGCACCGGCTGTCCATCCGGCTCCTTGGCGATGGCGTGCTGCGGCGTCGGGCATGGGATCTGGCGACCAAGCTCGGCTGGGCGTCGACCTACGACGCGGAGTACGTCGCGCTCACCCAGCTCCAGGCCGACGCGTTCATAACCCAGGACGAGGACCTTGCACGGAGCGTGCAAGGCCTGGTCACGACCGCCTCGATCGACGCCCTCCGCTAGCAGGTTTGGCGCGGCGCGGGCAGGAAGTTGGCAGGCGCCACGCGCATACTCGGGTCGATCCGGAGGGAGACACGGGGAAGGTCCTCACCGGGAGACCAAACGACCCTCCGGGCGAGCGCGCGCGCGCCGCAAGGAGTCCTTGTGCATCGGAAGCTCTCCAGCGGGCCGGCCGCCATCCTGGCGTGCACCGCCGTTCTTGGAACGATCGTCTTGGCGGGATGCTCCGCGGCGTCGACCGCCGGGACCAGCGCGCCGGGAGCGGCAGCAATAACTGCGGCGGCGGCAACTCCAGTGGCGGCCGCGACGACGCCGGCCGACGCTTCTGCGCCCGCTGCGACCCCCGCGGGCCCATCCGCCGCCGGCGGAGGGGCAGCCGACTTCTGCGCCGCCTGGGACGAATACCAGGACGCCCGCAACGCGGACACGTCCGAAGAAACCGGCGCCGGCTTCCGGGCCGCCGCCACGGACATACGCGCGACCGCACCCGAGGAGATTAAGGCTGCGGCCGGGTTGTTGGCCGACGTGCTGGACGAGTTCGGGCAGAGCATGCTGGCCGGCGGGCCCCAACCCGAGACGCTCGGCCAAGGGCAGTCCCCGGAGCGCCAGAAGGGCGTCCAGGACTCGATCGCCTGGATCACCACGAACTGCCCCTGACGTCCACGCTGGCTGAGGCTCGAGCCGGGACGGTCAGGGTTCGACGTCGTCTTTCCGCTCGTCAGCGCCCCAGTTGAACCGTGCGTCATCGTCCTCCCTGACCACCGGCCGGCGTGCGGACGAGCGCCACGGGAGGATGTTCGCGTCCTCAGGAAAGAAGCGCGACCCGATCAGGACGAAGGCCACAATCAGGACGATGGCGAAACCGATTGCCAGCGGGTCCAGGGGCATTGCCTGCCTCCTCGCCGATCTCGGTGCGAGCCTGGCAACGTCGACTCACCCGACAGCCTAGCGTCGCCTGCGGCTCCGCGCTCGCCGAGTCGTTCCCGGCTCGATGCCCAAGCGAGTTCGAGATTCCTGCCGAGTCCTGACGCCTCGCAGGCCACAATGCGGGCGTGGAGATCGTTCCGCTCTCGTCCGGGCACTGGGCGTCCCTGGCCGAGTTGTTCTCGGCCGGCGGCGATCCGAAGTGGTGCTGGTGCCAGTTCTGGCGCAAGCCGGGCTCGAACTGGAGCAACACGACCGCCGCCGACAACCGTGACGACCTGTGGGCCCTGATGGAAGGCGGTGGGCCGTCGCCCGGGCTGGTGGCCATCGACGACGGCAAGGCCGTGGGCTGGGTCGGGCTCGGGCCACGGGAGGGGTTCGGGCGGCTTGCCCGGTCTCGGACGCTGCCCCAGCTGCCGGGCGAGGACGTCTGGGTGATCAACTGCTTCGTCGTCGCGAAGGGATCGCGTCGCAGCGGCGTCGCGAGCGCGCTCCTCGAGGCAGCGGTCGGGTACGCCCGGGATCACGGTGCCGGCGTCCTCGAAGGCTACCCGGTCGCGACCGGCGGCGCCCGGATCTCGTCCGCATCCGTGTACACCGGGACCGCCGCGATGTTCGAGCGTGCCGGGTTCGAGGTGGCCTCGCCGTCAACCTCGAAGGCGGCGTCGGGCACGCCGCGGGTGGTGATGCGCCGGGCGCCCTGACGCAGGCTCAGCCGACCCCGAACGACTCCTTGCAGGCGTCCTCGCCGGAGACCATCGGCCGGACCGTCAGCCCGAACGTCGCGCTCGTCTCCGGGTCCTGAACCCAGGGCGTGAGTTGATTGGCGGCGTCCAGCGCCGGGCGTAGCGCGTCGGCGTCAGCACCCGACACCGTGCCGCATCGCGCCGTCCCGTTGGCCACGCGAGCGCCGAAACTCGCCAATGGCTGATCAAGCGGCCAGTCGGCCGGCGGCGGGCTGAGCGGCGGCTCCGGATCCGGCGGCGGGCCGACGACGAGCGCGTAGGCGGGCGGGTCGTACGGCATCGGTGGGCCGAGGTCGGACCCCAGCCACGACGGCAGGTCGAGGAGCTGGTTCCAGAAGGCGCCGAACGCCGCGGCCGAGCCAGGCGGCGGGTCGCACGGCGCGGTGACACATTCAATGTGCGCCGACGGGTCCCCGGTCAGCGTGACCCTCGTGCCGTCGACGACGAGCTCGATCTGCCCGACGACGCCTCCGGGTAGCGGGGCGTCGGATGAGAAGTCGGTCTGCCCACCGAGCAGCCCGAGGTCGCGCGCTTCCTGCACGATCGCCGCGCGCCCGGCGTCCGAGACCGTCCTGCCGGACAGCCCCTGAACAAGTGGGCCGGGATAGGGCGTCGGCAGGACCAGCGGCACGACCGCGTGCCCGTCGCCGGTGATCCACAGCGATGGCAGGACCTCGAAGCGATCGAGCGGCGGGATCGCCTGGGAGGTCGTCAGACGCAGCCAGTAGTCTTCGGCGGCGGCGCCGGACCCGACCGGGGTTGGGGCCGGGAGGGTCGCGCTCGCGGACGTCGATCCGGACCCAGGCGAGGCCCCGGCGCATGCGGCGACGAGCAGGATGGTGGCGAGCGCCGCCATGATCCGTGCGCTCTGCTGGCGGTTCGAAACCAAGCGGGGAACCTCTCGCTGACTGCCGGACCCGTCGACGCGCGGGACGCGACGACGGTTCCCGGCCCGAGGATTCGTACCACCGATGGGGGCCATGCACCGGGCGGTCATCCAGTCGCATGGTCGCAACGAGCGTTGCGTGCACAGACGGAGGCGAGCCGGGACGGATGCGTCACCGAGGTACGTCGTTTGTCCCGGCGCTGGAGGGTTGACGGGGCGGCGACGGCGCGCGTATGCTGCGCGGCGGTCGAGCAGGTCGCTCGGCTTCCCTACCGGA
>DATDJA010000409.1:0-5006 GCA_036520795.1 Candidatus Limnocylindrales bacterium | reverse complement strand
GCGCATCAGCGGGTCGTCCTTGGGCGTGTAGACGAACGTGTTCATGCCCCGCGAGGCGATGAACGCGATCAGGTCCAGGCGCTGCTCGTGGGTCCATGGGTTGCCGTAGAACCCCTCGAGGACGCCGCGCACGGCGAACGGTGAGACCGAGGCCGGGGACGTCATCGGCTCCTCACGGTGCCCGGCGTCCGAGCAGGGCCGCGTTCACCGCATCGCCGCCCTCGACGTTGCTGCTGGCGAAGATCTCGGGTGCCGCGCCCCGCTCCACGAGGATCCCGACGGCCTCGGCCTCGATCGCGTTGACGATCGCCGCGCCGACGACCGTCGACGTGGGCGCCACGCGACTGCCGACGCCGCGGATCTCGACCGCCGCATCGCCGACGCAGCCGCCGTTGTCGATCACGACGTCCGCGAGCTCGTGGAGCCTGGGCAGGGCCGTCGCGCGGGCGGCCGACGAGGTCGCGTGGCGCAGGCTCGTCACGGCGATCACGCGCGCGCCGGCGTCCCGGGCGAGCTGCGCCAGCTCCGAGGTGACGGCGTTGCTGCCCGAGTTGGAGGCGACGATGAGCGCGTCGCCGGGGTGGATCGGGTGGTCCTCCAGGAGCGCGGCGCCGAGCCCGGGCAGCCGCTCGAGCGTGGTGCTGAGCGGCGCGCTCGCATGGAGCATCAGGCCCTCGAACAGGATCGGGCGGACGTCGACCAGCCCGCCGGCGCGGTAGTAGAGCTCCTCGGCGAGCATGTGGGAGTGCCCGGTGCCGAACGCGTGCACGATACCCCGCGCGGCCAGGGTGTCGGCGACCAGCTCCGCGGCCGCGCGGATGTTGGGCCACTCGTCGTCGAGCAGGCGGGCGACGAGCTCGCCGGCGATCTCGAGGTAGCGGCGGCCGGGCGAGGCGAGCGGGTCGCTCATCGACCGGACCAGACGTGGACGAGCGTGCGGTACGGCCCCGGGTCATCCCGCCCGCCAATGAGGAGCGCGCCGTCGAGCGGGCTGCCGTCGGCCGTCCGGACGGCGACCGGGGAGCGGAGCTGCGCGAGCCGCTCGTCGAGCCGGCGGCGGAGGGGACCGTCATCGGCGAGCAGGCGGCCGCCCAGGGCGAGCGGCACGGCCCCGGTGGTCGACAAGCCGGCCGCCCAGGTCGCGCCGGACCACGCCGTCAGCGCGAGCTCGTCCGCGGCACGGTCGAGGAGCGCGCCGGCCACCTCGTCGCCGGCCTCGGCAGCCTCGAGGACGTCGGGCGCGAAGCTCGCGATGTCGTGGACCGGACGCGCGCTGTCGTGCAGGCGCACGTGGAGCCCCTCGAGCTCGCCGAAGCGCCGTCGGGCGCTGTCCGTGAGGTCGGTCGCGGAACCGCGGCCCTCGCCGGCGCGGAGCACGGCGCCCAGGCCCCTGCGGCCGATCCAGAAGCCGCCACCCTCGTCCCCCAGCAGGTAGCCGTGCCCGCCGATGATCCGCGGCTCGCCGTCGTCGGGGACCGCCAGGCACGCGACGCCGGTGCCGGAGATCAGGCTGACGCCCCAGCCGCCCGAAAGCGCGCCCGCGTGGGAGGTCACGGCGTCGTCGGCCAGCCAGACCTCGGGCACGCTGGTGGCCTCGGCGACGAGCCGGCACAGCCGGTCGATGGCGTCGGCATCGGACGGGGCGGTGGTCAAGCCGAGGACCACGCGATCCGCTGGCGGGAAGCCTCCCGAGCGATCGGCCTCGGCGACGGCGTCGGCGAGCTGTGCCACGGTGTCGCCCTCGAGGCGGCTGACCCCATCGACCTCAACCGTCCGCTCGTCGTCCGAGTGGCGCAGGCGGATCCCCGATTGGCCGCCGTCGACGCCGAGCACGCGCATCAGCCGGCCCGCCGATCGGTGAGCGACGAGAAGGCGGCGCCCGACACGTTGGCGCTCAGCTGGTACCGGTCCCCGCGGTACGTGCAATCGGCGGCCATGACCACGCGGCCGCGGCCGTCCGAGTCGATCATCCGCAGGCGCAGGCACGCCTGGTCGTCGGGGATCGCAAGGTGGGCCCGCGTCTCCGCGTCCGGGAGGACCGGTTCGATCGTGACGTTCGCGGCACCCGCGACGACGCCGTAGCGCTGGGCGAGGAGCTCGTACAGAGAGCCGCCGAGGTCGTCCGGCGCGATGCCGGGCACCAGGGCCGCCGCGATCCAGACCGACTCGACCGCCATCGGCTCGTCATTGCCGAGCCGCAGGCGCGTGAAGCCCACGACGCGCTCGCCGACCGCGACGCGGAGGCGCGCCGCGAGGCCGACATCGGCGGCCGTCACGCCGAACGCCAGCAGGCGACTGCTCGGGGTGAGGCCCCGCTCGAGCATGTCCTGCGTGAACGAGGTGAGGCCCAGGAAGCGGAGGGGCGCTCGCGGGAGCACGTAGGTCCCGGATCCGTGCCGCCGCTCGACGAGGCCCTCGGCGACCAGCGCGTCGGTCGCGTGGCGGACGGTCATCCGGGCCGCACCCCAACGCAGGGCGAGCTCGCGCTCGCTGGGGAGGCGATCGCCCGGCGCCGACACCGAGATCAGCTCGCGCAGTCGTGCCCGGATCGCATGCCGCGTCGAGTCGTCGAGTTCGGTCACGCGCGGAGTCTACGGTGCCCAGCGGCCGATGGCAAGGTGCGTGTTAGACCACTTATCGCCTCGAAGTGCGCACCATTCGCCATCCACACTAGACCACTCAGACGACGCGGTAGCCTGACGCGCGATGACCCGAATCCGAGCCGCGACGATCGCCGACCTGCCAGGCGCCTACCGCGTCTGCCTGCTCACGGGCGACGCCGGGCGTGACGCGACGGCGATGTTCCGCAACCCGGATCTGCTCGGGCACGTGTACGTCGGGCCGTACGTGGTCGGCAGTCCGGACCTGGCCCGCGTCGTCGTCGATCCCGACGGCGTCGCCGGCTACCTGCTCGCGGCCGCGGACACGCGGGCGTTCGAGGCTTGGGCGGAAGGGGAATGGTGGCCCGCCCTGCGCGAGCAGCACCCGTTGCTGGACCACGCGTCCCCCGATGCCGAGCTGATCCGATCGATCCACCGTCCTCCGTTGGCGCCCGAGGGCGTCGTCGCCGCCTACCCGAGCCACCTGCACCTCGACCTGCTCGAGCGCGCACGCGGACTGGGCCTGGGGCGCGCCCTGATCGAAGGGCTGCTCGTCGATCTCCGGGGTCGTGGATCCCGCGGCGTGCACCTGAACGTGGCGACCGCGAACGAGAACGCGATCGCGTTCTACCGCCACCTCGGGTTCGAGACCCTCGAGGCGCTCGACGACTCGCTCGTGATGGGGATGCGGCTGGACTGAGGCCCGGCCCGAGAGGCTGTCCCGCGGCTACTTCTTGCGGGTCGTGCCGCCCGAAGACCGCTTGGCCGTCGTCTTGGCCGACGCCTTGGCCGGACGCTTCGCCGGGGCCTTGGCCGCCGCCGCCTTCTTGGCAGAGGGCTTGGCCGCCGCCTTGGAGCTGGCGGCACTCGACGCAAGACCCTCGGCGATGCCGACTTCCTCGGCCCCCTGGGTGGCCATGACCACGCCCGCGCCGGCGAGCTGACGGGTCGCCCGAGCCCCGGCCTCGGCCGCCGAGAGCTCCGCGACACCCGCGGCCGCCGACTCGATGCCGGACGCGACCGCGTCGTCGCGCGCGTCGAGCAGCTCGTCAGCGGCCTCGATCTCCGAGATGCCCTCGGCGATCTCGGACAGCCCAATGGCGGCCAGTCGGGCGCTCAGGCCCTGCATGCCCTCGGCCAGCGCGGCCGCGGCCATCGCCCGCCCGATCTCGTTCACGGCGAGCCCGCGGAGCTGGCGGCCCTTGGCATCGAGGAACGCGGAGAGCACGGGCATTCGCATCAGCTCGACGACGTTGGACGCCACGTCCAGCTGACCGGCAAGCGAGGCCAGGAACATGCCCCGGTCGAGGTTGTCGGCGCTGACCGCCGCGACGAGTGCGCCGACGTCGGCGGTCTCCTCCGCGGCCTCGAGCGTCGCCGCGCCGCGAATGGTGTCGGCGATGGCTTCCTCGGTCGCGAGGTCACCAAGCGCATCGAGCGACTCGGCGCGGTCGAGCGAATCGAGGCCGCTCGTCACATCGGCGGCGCCCTCCGCGGCCAGCGCCACGGTCTCGCGAGCGGCGTCACCCGCCGCGTCGATGAGCTCCGCACCTGCCCCGAGATCCTCGACCCCGACCTCGGCGGCGGCCGCGGCTGCGGCCGACGTGTTGGACTTCCCCTTGGCCATCGTGAGCTCCTTCTGCCGTGTTCCCGGTCATCGTCGCGCGGAGGCGCCATCGATGGAACGTCAACTATGCGTGATTCGGCGGCAGCGGGGCGAGGATTGTGTGTTAACGACCGGAGTGATTAGGCACCCTGTCACCGGAATCTGCGCGAGGCTCCGCGTCAGCGACGGGGGTCGACGTGGACCTTGGGGGCCTCGCCGAACACGGGGTCGCGCGTGCCGTCGAGCACCCCGGCGACCTCGTCGAGGCCGATGACCGTCTCGACCAGCGGCGACGGGTCGACGCCGCCCGACGCGAACAGCTCGAGGGCTCCGGCGAGGCCCGGCGATGCGCTGAGGATCCCGACCACCGTCACGTCCTTGAGCACGACCCGCCGGCTGTCGACGAGGCTCGGGCCGCCCGAGAGGCCGATCCACACGACGCGCCCGCCCGGTTCCACGACGTCGACGGCGAGGGCGGGCAGCTCGGGGCCGTTGGTGGCGTCGATGACGGCGTCAAAGCGCTCGTCCGGCAGGGTCGAGGCCGACCAGACGCGCTCGAAGTCGAGTGACCGCGCGAACGCCATTGGGCCCTCGCGCCGCCCGACCAAATGCACCTCGACGTCCCGGGCACGGGCCATGAGCGCGATGAGCATGCCGAGCGCACCCGTCCCGAGGACCAGCAGGCGCTCGCCCGCGCCGACATCGGCCGCCTCGATCGCGCGCCATGCGTTGCCACCGGGCTCGACCAGGGCACCGGTGGTGTCGTCGATCTCGTCGGGGAGGGCGTGGAGCGAGGTGGC
>DATDJA010000408.1:0-3026 GCA_036520795.1 Candidatus Limnocylindrales bacterium | reverse complement strand
CTGCGGCTGCTCATCAACGACGGGCCCGGCGACGCCGAGCGCTATCTCGCGGCGGGCGTCCCGTGGTTCACGACGCTGTTCGGCCGGGACGCGATCATCGCGTCGTTCCAGGCGCTGTGCGTCCGGCCCCAGGTCGCGGTCGAGACGCTGGAGGTGCTGGCGAGGCTCCAGGCCACCGACGAGGACCCGGAGCGCGACGCCGAGCCCGGCAAGATCCTGCACGAGCTGCGCACGGGCGAGATGGCGCGTACGGGCGAGCTGCCGTTCCGGCCCTACTACGGATCCGTCGACGCGACGCCGCTGTGGCTGATCCTGTTCGCCGCGACGTTCGACTGGACGGGCGACATGACCCTCGTCGACCGGCTGTGGCCCAACGCGATGCGTGCGCTCGACTGGATCGACACCTATGGCGACCGCGACGGCGACGGGTTCATCGAGTACCAGCGACGCGCGCCGAGCGGCCTGCTGAACCAGGGCTGGAAGGACTCGAGCGACGGGATCCGGGACCGCAACGGAAAGCTCGCCCCGACGCCGATCGCGCTGGCCGAGGTCCAGGGGTACGTGTTCGATGCCAAGCTGCGGCTGGCGACGCTGGCTCGGCTGCGCGGGGACGAGGCCCTCGCCGTTCGCCTCGAGGCGGACGCGGAGCGGCTCCGGGGGCGGTTCGAGGAGGCGTTCTGGTCCGACGATCAGGCCTTCTACGCGATGGCCCTCGACGGCGACAAGCGCCGCGCGGACGCGATCGCCTCCAACGCGGGCCACTGCCTGTGGTCCGGGATCGCCTCGCCCGACCGTGCGCGGCGGGTGATCGACCGCCTGATGGCACCCGACATGTTCAGCGGCTGGGGGATCCGCACGTACGCCGCCGGGCAGCCCGGCTACAACCCGATCGGCTACCACTCCGGCACCGTCTGGCCGCACGACGTCTCGCTGATCGCGGCCGGGTTCAAGCGCTATGGCCGGCACGAGGACGCCAACCGCCTTGTCGGGCGGATGTTCGAGGCCGCCCAGCACTTCGCGGACTTCCGGCTGCCGGAGCTGTTCTGCGGCTTCGACCGCGACCACTCGCCGGTCCCCGTCCCGTACCCCGTCGCGTGTTCGCCGCAGGCCTGGGCCGCCGGGTCGCTGTTCCTGTTCCTCGAGACGATGCTCGGGCTGCGCCCGCACGCCGACCGGCGCGAGCTCGAGCTGGCGCGCCCGGAGCTGCCCGAGTGGCTGCAGAAGGTGACCGTCAACAACCTGCGGGTCGGCGAGGGCACCGTCGACCTCCTGTTCCACCGGTGGCGCGGCGGCACGTCCGCGGAGGTCCTGCGCAAGAGCCGCGACCTCGACGTCACCATCCGGATGTAGGGGTCGATGGCCGACGCCGCCGTCACCGTGTCCGAGCTCGTCCGCGTCGCGGCCGAGCGGATCTCGGCATCCGGCTCGGGGTCGGCCCGCCTCGACGCGGAGCTCCTGCTGGCCCAGACGCTGGGGATCGACCGCACCGGCGTCCTCGCCCATCCCGACGCCCCGGTCGGCCCGGACGCGCGGCAGGCGTTCGAGGTCGCCGTCAAGCGCCGCGAGCGGGGCGAGCCCGTCGCGTACATCCGGGGCTTCCGCGAGTTCCACGGGCTCGCGTTCGCGACGGACTCCCGCGCGCTGATCCCGCGGCCCGAGACCGAGCTGCTGGTCGACGCGGCCATCGACGAGATCGTCGCCCGCCTCACGGCGACCCCCCGGCTGCCCGGGGCGCCGGCACTGCGGGTGGTCGACGTGGGGACGGGGACGGGGGCGATCGCCGTATCGGTGCTGGCCGCGCTGCGACGCCGGAAGATGGCCGACCAGGTCATGGTGATCGCGATCGACGTGTCCGAGGAGGCGCTCCAGCTCGCCCGCGAGAACGCCGTCGGGCACGGGGTCGCCGACCGGATGGTGTTCGTCACGGCCGATCTGCTCCCGCACCACGTCGAGCCGCCCTACGCGGTCGTGTGCGCGAACCTCCCGTATGTGCCGACAGGCGACCTGCCAGCCCTCTCGCCCGAGCTCGCGTACGAGCCGCGGGCGGCGCTCGACGGCGGTCCCGACGGCCTCGACGTGCTGCGCCGGCTGCTCGACCGGCTGACGGAGATCACGGAGCCCGACGGGATCGCGCTGCTCGAGATCGGGGCCGAGCAGGGTGAGGCCGTCGCCGCCGAAGTGGCCGGGCGGCTGCCCGGGGCGCGCTGCACGGTCATGCCCGACCTCGCCGGCCGGCCACGGCTCGTCCGCATCGAGCTGTCGCCCGCGTGAGCGGGGCCGCCCGATCGCGTCCGATGGAGGACCTGCGACCCGCCAGCCGGCCCGCGGCGGCCTTCCCCGTCCGCATGATCGCCCTCGACCTCGACGGGACGGTCATCGGCCACGACTTCCGGGTGTCCGAGCGGACGAGGGCCGCCATCCGTGAGGCGGTGACGCGCGGGGTCAAGGTCTCGATCGCGACCGGCCGGATGCCCAGCTCCGCCGCCGTCTACGCCTACCAGCTCGGGCTCACCGACCCGATCATCGGCCACCAGGGCGCCGTGGTCCGCGCGATGTCGGCCAAGCCCTTCGTCGTCGACCCCGACGAGCCCCCGTTCCGGGCCCCCGTCGGCCGGATCCTCCGCCACACGCCGATGTCGGCCGAGGCGGCCCGCGCGGCGATCGCCTGGTGCCTGGAGCGCGGCCTGGACCCCCACGTCAACGACCTCGAGCGGATCGTCGTCTGGCGCGGCGACGCGCGCTTCGAGGACTACTCGGGCTACCTGGGACCCGAGGCGGACATCGTCGCCGACCTCGCCGCGTCGGTCAGCCGTCCGGTGTCCAAGGTCATCGCGGTCGGCGACCCGCCGCGGCCGATGGAGCTGATCGAGGAGGCGAGGCGCACGTTCGCGGGGCGGGCCGGGGCGACGGTCTCCCACCCGCGGTTCCTCGAGTTCGTTGCGCCGGGCGTGACCAAGGGGCGGGCGGTCGCATGGCTTGCGGACCGGGCGGGGATCCCGATGAGCCAGGTCATGACCGCGGGTGAC
>DATDJA010000407.1:0-4534 GCA_036520795.1 Candidatus Limnocylindrales bacterium | reverse complement strand
CGAGTCGTCCTGGTAGGTGAACGTCCCGCTCCAGATGCCGGTCGGCCGGTCCTCGGTCGTGATCTTGACCTTCCAGGTCTGCTTGCCCTTGATGGTCACGCCGGACACGACCGTGTACGTGCCGCGCACGTTCCAGTCGCCGAGCGGGTCGTCGCCGCAGTGCTTGCCCTTGGAGGTGCCGCTGACCGGGCCGCGGGTGAACGTACCGTCCACGAACCAGCCCTCTACCTTCACTCTGAATCTGAGGCCGAGCGTCCCGATGCCGCGCCGGGACGTCGACTTGAGAAAGACGTCGCCGACGTTGTCCTTGGCCGGGCCCGCCGTGAACGTGAAGTGCGCCGGTCCGGGGATGGGCGTGTCGACGGGGTCGATGCTCTTCACGCCTCCGAACGACGCGACCACCGGCACCGTGAGGTTCACGCCCTCGATCTTCTGCCTGGCCTGCGCGGTGAACGGGATCACCTCGTTGCGCTTGACGTTGCGACTCTGCTCTGATGCGATGATCTCGACGCACTTGCCGCTACGCCAGGCGGCCTGGGCCACCTCCAGCGCCTGGTCGGCGACCTTCATCGGCAGGATCGTCGACAGGCCGTGCATCGCCCCACCCTGGCCCACCGTGAGGTTGCCGGTCACAGTGGACGTCACCGGACCGCTCGTGCCCTGCGAGCTCGATCCGCTCGGGCCCATGGTCTGGGACCAGCCCCTGGTCGTGCTCCCGGACTGCGAGCCCCCGGCGCCGCTCGCGGTGTAGTTCGTTGTGGCCGTCGTGGTCGACGACGTGAGGAAGGCGTCGTCGGCCACCGTCGCGGCGATCGTCATGGTCGACTGCATGGAGAACGAGCTGCCGCCGGGCATCCCGCTGCCGTCCTCGGACCAGTCGCTGGTGACCGTGACCGGGACGCCACCGCTCGCATCGGGGCACATGTTGGCCTCGACGTGGATGCGGTTGTGGCTGGTGGAACTGCCGATTGCCGCTCCCGTTGACACGCTGGACACGCTCATGGTCTCGGTCGCATCGGCATCCACGATCACCGTCGAGCCGCTGATCGTGAGCTGGGTGGTGAACGTCATCGAGGCCGTGATGCGCTCATCCCCGATCGTCGTCTGGCTCGTCGACTGTGACGTCTGCGGCCCGCCGCTGCCGGACTGGCCAATCGAGTTGCCGCCTGATTGCACCATCGCCCAGGCGACGACCGCCGTGCCGACCCACCCGAGGCCGGTCATCGCGGTGAGGCCGATGGTGGTCGAGGCGACTGGCTCCGACGAGATCCCCGTCGGTCCGAGGGAGGCCGGGTCGATGCCACGGGCCTCGAGAGCGGCCACCGCGGCGGCCGAGCGTTGCTCCTGGAGCCAGTCGTGGAGCTCCGGTCCGAGCGCGGCGGTCAGACCAGTCTGCTCGTCCATCGTGTCCTGGAGGGAGCGATCCGCGGTCGAGAGGCTGAACGGCGAGGCGTCGGCGACCGCGTCGGCGACGAGGCGGTCCAGGTCGGTCTGGCCCTCGGCGGCACCCGACGGGGCGCCCGTCGAAGCGGTGGCCGAGGCACCGGGTGCCGAGGGAGCTGGCGTGGCCCCTGCGCCTGGTGCCGATGATGGCGGCGTAGACGACGCGCACGCTGCGATGAGGACGGCGCCGATCGTGACGACGGCCGCGCGGAACCCGATCCCCGGCCCGCGGCCCCCACTGGACCGTCCGATCATCTGGCAGCCTCCGCTCGCGCCGGCTGCCCTTGGGTGGGTGCCGTGTCGCAGGCAATCTGCCCGTTGCCACGCCGCATCGTCATCGTCCAGCTGCGCCAACCGGTGCCGAAGCGTGGCGGTCGCATCGTAACGACCCGCGGTCGCGGCGCAAGGGCTAGTTGCGCTCCGGATCCGGCTCCGCGAGGTCGCCGCCCGCCCGCGCCGCGAGCAACGCGGCCTCGGTCCGGCTCGACACCCCGAGCTTGGTCAGGATGTGGGTCACGTGCACCGACGCGGTCTTGTCACTGATGAACAACGCCGCGCCGATCTCGCGGTTGGTCCGTCCCTCGGCAACCAGCGAGAGCACCTCGCGCTCGCGTACGGACAAGCCCCACGGATCGGCGGCCAGCGATGGTGACCCGTCGGTCGTCGCCGCATCACCGGCCCGATCGAGCGTGATCCGTGCCGCCCGGGCCAGCCGCTCGATGGGCTAGCGCATCGCGGTCGCCCCCATCGCGTCGACGTGTCCGAGCGCCCGCCGGATCGCGGGCTCGGCGGAATCGGCCGATCCGGCGCGGAGGTGCGCCTCGGCCTCTCCCTGGCGCGCAAGGGCCGCCAGCGGCACGTAGCCGACGCGCTCGAGCTGCTCGGCGGCGGTCGCCCAGATCGCCGGGTCGTCGTGCCCCGCACGCCGGGCGAGGAACGCCTTCGCGAGGTCGAACTTGGGGTCGATGCCGTCGACATACACCCCGGGCTCACGGATGGGGCCGACCGCCTCCACGGCGAAGGCGGCGAGGTCCTCGCCGGTGTCCGCGTCGCGTCGCCCGGGCCGCTCCGCAAGCAGGGTGGCGACCCAGGCGGCCTGCCACGCGAGCTCGGAGCGCCAGAAGCGGCCGTCGGCGTCCGCCCATGCCGACCACGCCGTGCGGAGACCGTGCGCCGCCGTAGCCGGGTCGCCGCCCAATACCTCGACCCAGGTCTCGCCGGTCCGCGCCGCCACCGACTCGTCGATCGCCTGCGGCCGGGCAAGCCTGAGTGCCTCGCCGACCACCGACCGTGCCGCCTGATAATCGCCGCGGCCGGCCAGGATGCGCGCGAGGATCGACTGCTGGGTCGAGGCGGGGCTCGGCGCCGTCACGTAGTCCGCCGATCCCGCGATCGTCGCCAGCGCGTCGTCCCATCGCCCGAGCCGGTACTCGGCCTCGGCGCGCGGCGCCGTCACCCACTGCCCGCCCCCGATGTCCAGCCCGCGTTGCTCGGCAAGCGTCATCGCCCACTGGCTCGACGTAACCGCACCCTCGTAGTCGCCGATCGTGACCCAGACCCAGGGCGCGTTCGTGGTCACGGCGAAGAACGCGTCCTCGACCGTCACCCGGTCCATCCCTTCCTCGGCGCTCCGGAGGGCGAGAAGCGCCCGGTCGGGCTCCCCGAGCTCCGCGTAGGCGACCGCGAGGAAGGCGTGGATGGGCACGGCCGCGCCGTCGTTGCCGGCGGCCCGGGCGATCGCCAGCCCCTCCTCGAGGATCGCGACGGCGTCGCGGGACCGGCCGACCATCTGCGCCTGCGCCCCGAGCGTCCCGCGGGCCAGGGCCAGCTCCGTGGTGGGGACGTCGGCCGGAAGCAGCTCGTTGGCCTGCCGAGCGAGTTCGCGGGAGAGGTCGAGGTCGCCGAATTCCCACACGTACCACGCCTCGTGATCAAGGAGCCTCGCGAGTCGGGGTGGGTCGGCCTGGACGTCGGGCTCGGTCTGCGTGCGGCGGTTCAGGTTGAGTGCCGCGCGTGTCTCACCCATGTACCAGGTCATCGCGGCGGCGTCCTCGAGCAGGCGTGACCGGGCCACGCCTGCCGCCTCCGGGTCCGGCACGCGGTCCCACAGCGCAAGCGCCTCCTCGAACGCCTTGCGTCCCTCGGCCCAGGCGTTGGCTCCACGCGCCGCCCGTCCGGACTCGATGAGGGCCACGAACGCCTCGGGCTCGGCGCGCGCGGCGAGCCAGTGGTGGGCCCGCTCCGCGAGGGCGACGGCCGGCGCGGGATCGCCGAGGTCGGGCCTTGCCGTCAGCGCCTCGGCGATCCGGCGATGGGTGGCGATCCGCTCGACCGGCCGCATGTCGTCGTACACGGCCTCGCGGAGGAGGGCGTGACGGAACCGGTAGTGCCGCCCGTCCGGGTCGGCCACGAGGATCCGCGTGCCGATGGCGGTCCGGATCCCGTCGTCGACCGCCGCGTCGCCGGCCCGCGAGATCGTCGCGAGCAGCTCCGCATCGACTTGCCGGCCGATCACGGCCGCCTCGCGCAGGACCTCGAGCGTCCCGTCGTCGACCTGGCCGAGGCGCGCGTCGAGGACGTCACGCAGCGAGTCGGGGAGGGGACCGGAGCCCTCGAGCGCGAGCAGCTCCTCGACGTGGAACGGGTTGCCGTCCGCGAGCGCGACGACCCTCGCGACGTCGCCCGGGTCGGCGGCCTGGCCCTCGATGGCCTCGATCTGTGCCCGGACCTCATCGGAGCCGAGCGGCGCCAGGCGGATGTGGTCGAGCGTCGCGTGGCGCTCGAGCTCGGCAACCACCGGCGTCAAGGGGTGGCGGCGGTGGAGCTCGTCGGAGCGGAAGGCCAGCACCAGCACGACGTTCGAGCCGGCCAGCCGGCGGGCGAGGAACGAGACCACGTCGAGCGTCGACCGGTCGGCCCAGTGGAGGTCGTCGATGACGGCTACCACATCGGCGTCGGCGGCCGATGCTGCGACGACATCGCGCAGGCGCTGGAGCCGCGTGGAGCGCCCCGGGCCCGTGTCCGCATCGATCGTCACGGGTCCGACGCTGCCGCCGAACTGGTCGTGCAGCAGCCGCGCCTCGGTCCCGGC
>DATDJA010000406.1:0-14786 GCA_036520795.1 Candidatus Limnocylindrales bacterium | reverse complement strand
CTCGCCGTCGTGCCCGACGGCCCGTCCTCGATCGGCGGCCCGAATTCCGTGTGGACATCTGTCACCGGTACTTCGGCGCCGGACGGTACGACCATCGTCCTTGCCTTGTGCGTGACCGGGGCGCTGGCTACACTCGCGGCCATCGCCACCTTCCGATCCAGCGAACGTCGCGCCCGTGATCTCGGGCTGCTGGACCGGACGACCGGCTCGTAAGTGCCGGAGGTCGACCGGGCGGCGGGGCGCCGCAGCGAGGAGAGCTGATGCGGATCTACGACGGCAGCCCGCGACAGGACTTCGAGGAAGTCTTCCGGTCGATCGGCGCGTTCCTCGACAGCCGCGGTATGCGGGACATCCTCATCGTGGAGGTGCCGGACGGCTTTGTCGTCCAGGGCCTCGTCGCGGCCACCACCGCCGGCGGCTCCTGGTCCGACACCATGGGCCAGGTCAACAAGGAGACCCTGAGCTTCTTCGACGACGACATCGCGAAGTTCATGGAAGAGGCCGCGGCGCGGCGAGGGAAGGGCGGCGCGCAACCCGCGATGGCCGCGGCCGGCACGTTCGAGCGTTCGCTGCGGGTGATCGGCCGCTGGATGGACGCCCAGAGGCCGAAGGACATCTTCCTGTTCGAGCAGGGGGGCGCCTACGTGATCCGGTTGCTCGAGACGGGGCAGGCCGGGGTTCACCACACGCTCAGCGAGTTCACACGCGAGGACATCGAGACCCTGATCTCCGATGGCCCGCAGTTGCGCAACAAGCCCAAGCCGGCGAGTGCCGGCGGCCCGATCCAGGCCGTCGCACCCATGTCCGCGGGCGTGCCGCCCACCCCGGCGCCCGCCCCGGAGGTCGCAGCGGTGCCCGCCTCGGTGCCCGCCCCGGAGGCAGCCGCCGCCCCGGAGGCAGCCGCATCGTCGACCTGGGGCGAGCCCGCCAGCTAACGTCCGGGTGACACGCGGCGCCGCGGGGGGCACAATCACGTCCTGACCGTCACTCTCGTAGGAGGCCCAACCCGATGAAGGCGTTGCGGACCGTTGCAGTCGCCCTGGGGATCACCCTTGGCGCCCTGATCGTCATCCCGCTGGCCGTGCTGGCCGGCCTGTTCGTCTGGCTCAAGGTCACCGAAGAGGACGACGAAGAGGCCCTCGAGCTCGAGCAGGAAGGCATCTGAGCGACTCGCCTCCGCCGGCGGACCCGTCCGCCGGCCCGCCGAGCCACGCGACGCCCGCCGACCAGGCGGGCGTTTCGGTGTCCGGGCGACCCATCGTCTCCGCCCAGACCCGTCAGCTGGCCGAGTTCGGCATCCTCACGACCGTCCTGATCTGGTCGGCAAACTTCGTCATCGTCAAGGCCGCGATCGGCGAGATCGGGCCGTTCTCGTTCACCGCTGCCCGATACCTCGTGGCGTCACTCACGCTGCTGGCGATCCTGTGGTGGCGACAAGGGTCGATCCGCCCGCCGGCGGGGTATGGGTGGGCGCTCCTGGCGCTCGGCGTGCTCGGCTTCGGGTGCTACCAGGTCCTGTGGACGACCGGGCTGACCATGATCAGCGCAGGCGACTCGGCGCTGATCCTGGCGGTATCGCCGGTCCTGACCGCGCTCCTCGCCGCCGCGGTGGGGATGGACCGGCTGACGGCACCCAAGCTCGCCGGGGCGCTGCTCGCGTTCGCGGGCGTCGTCGTCGTGATCGGGGCGTCGCACGCGCTCTCGCTCGGCTCGTCGCTGCTCGGCGACGCGCTCACGCTCGGTGCGGCCGTGGTCTGGGCGGTGTACTCGGTCGGCGCGAGCAAGGTCGTGCGGTCGATCGATCCGTTGCGCGCCACGACCTGGACCGTCATCGCGGGCGCCGCGTTCCTGGTCCCGCTGGGTGTCGCGGAGTCGGTCGCGAGTCCGCCCGTCGAGGTGACGATCGCAATCATCGGCGCCGTCCTCTACTCAGGGGTGCTGGCGGCTGGCGTCGCCAACGTCTTCGTGTTCATCGCCATCCGATACGTCGGCCCGACCCGGACCACCGCGATGCAGCTGCTCCTGCCGGCGGGAGCGGTGGTCCTCGGGGCGATCTTCCTGGCCGAGCCGATCGGTCTGCCGCAGGTGGTGGGCGGCGCGGTGATCGTGGCGGGAGTCTGGCTCACGCGCCGCTCGTCGATCCTCCCGGCGTCGATGCGGGCGCGGCTATCCTCGGCCTCGTGACCTCAGCCCTGCCCGACCCGCCCCGGTCGTCCGTCCTCCCGCCGGCGCCGGTGCCGCCGCTGCGACCCGGCCAGCCGCCGCTCGCGATCCTCGTCGACTACGACGGCACGATCGCGCGCACCGACGTCTCGGACACGCTGATGGCCGAGTTCGTGACCGCGGACTGGGAGTCGCACGTGGCCGACTACGACGCGGGTCGCACGGGCTCGCGACGCCTGATGGCCTGGGAGGTCGGGCAGATCACGGCCGATCCGGACGCCCTGCGGGCGAAGGCGGCGTCGCAGCCGCACGATCCGTCGTTCCGGCCGTTCGCCGAACGAGCGCTCGCGGCGGGGATCCCGGTGGAAGTCGTGTCGGACGGGTTCGGGTTCTTCATCGAGCCGGCGCTGGCGGCCCTCGGGGTTGGGCAGCTGCCCGTGGTCACAGCGGCGACGACATTCGAGGCCGGCGGGCCCCGCATCGAGTTCCCCAACGGCAACCCCGACTGCTTCGTGTGCGGGACCTGCAAGCGCAACCGGGTGCTCGCCCACCAGGCCGCGGGTCGGGCCGTCGTGTTCATCGGGGACGGGCCGTCGGACCGCTATGCGGCCGGCTACAGCGACGTGGTCTTCGCGAAGGAGTCGCTCGAGCAGATCTGCCTCAACGAGAGCTGGGCGTACCGGCGCTGGACCGAGTTCTCCGAGATCGACGCGTGGCTCGCGCACACCCTGGCGGCGTTCGCGGACGACCCGTCGTCGCTGCCCGGCCCGACCCATCGCCCGCTGTTCTGCGGCGCCGAGGTCTGGGGCCCCGGTCGCTTCGACCCCGCCCCCCTCGAGGACTAGCCCGCGATCCGGGAGAAACGAATCGGGTTGCGGTGACGCCATACCCTGCAGACCCGGCCTCGTGCGCCGGGCGAGGGTGAGGGACCGTGGACCGACGGGAGCTCGTGGAGCGGGCGGGGCGAGGCGATCACGACGCCTTCACCGTGCTCGCGACCGCGGCGTCTTCCCGGCTGGACGCGGCCGCGCGCCTCATCCTCCGGGACCGCGAGCTCGCGCGCGACGCGGTCCAGAACTGCCTGGTGCGTGCCTGGCGGGACCTTCCCGGGCTTCGTGACCCGGATCGGTTCGACGCCTGGCTCCACCGCCTCCTCGTGAATGCCTGCCTCGACGAGGCTCGCCGGCGCCGCCGGCGGCCCATCGAGGTCGAGATCCAGCCCATCGACGACCCAACCACCAACGACGATGCCCGCCGCCTGGCCGATCGCGACCTGGTCGAGCAGGCGCTCGCGCGCCTCGATCCGGAGCAGCGGGCGCTCGTCGTCATGCACTACTACCTGGGCTACCCGTTGCCCGACGCCGCGAGATCGCTGGGGATCTCCCTCCCCGCCGCGAAGTCACGGCTTCACCGGGCGATGGGTGCGCTGCGCCGGGTCCTCGTCGCCGACCCCGTCGACGGCATTGACCTGGAAGGAGGCCGCACGGCATGACCGCCTTCGACGGCTTCGACCTCGTTGACGCCCGCGTCGTCGGCGCTCTCGACGAGATCGCCGCGGCGACCCGCCCCGACTACCTCGACGACATCTTCCAGGTCACAGCCCGGACACGTCAGCGCCCGCGCTGGACCTTCTTCGAAAGGTGGCTCCCCATGGATACCACTGCGACCCAGCCTGTGGGTCGGATCCGTACCCCGCTCCGTCCGATTGCGCTCCTGCTGATCCTTGGATTGCTGGCCATCGTGGCGACGGCCTTCATCGTTGGGTCGCAGCGGCACTCGCTCGACCCATACGGACCGGCGAAGAACGGTGTCATTGCCTATGGCGCTGATGGCGACCTGTTCGTCCGCGACTCGCTCACGGGCGCCCCCCGACTCCTTGCCGGTGGCCCGGACGTCCAGGGCGGCGCCCTGTTCTCCCGCGACGGTCAGCTCGTCGCGTTTGACAACGTGGTCGGCGATGTCGACCACGTGATGGTGGCATGGGCCGACGGCTCGAATCCCCACAGGATCCTCGCGGAGCCGTTCCTCAACCCGACCGCCGCTTGGTCGCCGGACAGCCGGTCTCTAGTGCTCACCAACGAGTCGCCCAACGGCGACCGGACGCTCTGGATCGCGCCCGCCGACGGGTCGGGTGCCCGGCAGATCGACCTCGGCAACTTGGTGCCGTATGACGCGATCTACAACCCATCGAACGACGGCACCATCCTGCTCCGCGCCGACTCGGTGGTGGACGGCACGGACCTCTACCTGATCGACGAGACCGGGCGCACCGTTCGCAAGTACAACCTCCCGGGAACGATGCTCTATGGCGCCCAGTGGGAGCTGGCCGGGGCCGCCTTCTCGCCGGACGGCAAGACGATCGCGCACAACGCCGTCGAGGACATCCCTGGTGACACCGCCCGGTTCCGCACCTACCTCGTCGACGTCGACGGGACGAACCAGCGCGAGCTCCCGGCCCCGCCGAATGCCCCCGTCAACTACAGCCAGGCGTGGCCCGTGTTCTCACCGGACGGCAAGTGGATCATCATGGAGTCGTGGGTCGGAGCCCCCGGCGGCCCGTCCACCAACCAGATCGCGATCGTGCCGGCCGATGGCTCGGCACCGGCCCGAGGAATCGGTCCGTCGCTCGTCAACCAGGGGCTGCTGCGGGACTGGTCACCCGATGGCACGAAGGTGCTCGTGGGCGTCATTGACGGCAACGACACGTATGAGGTCGACCCGGTCACGGGGGAATACTCGAAGCTCCCCTGGACCGGCGACATGCCCAGCTGGCAGCGCACCGCGCGCTAGCCGAGACCACTGCGGGAGCCGCCCACCGCCTTCAGGAGGACCTCTCCATGTCCCGCCATGCCCGCAACCTGCTCGCCACCACGATCCTGGCCCTCGTCATCACCGCCCTGGTTGCCGGCCCAACCGCGGCGACCCTTCCCGGGTCCAACGGCCGGATCACGTTCATGCGGTTCGAAGCGGATCACTGGCAGGTGTGGGTCTCGAAGCCCGATCTGTCGGACGCCGTCCAGATCACGGGCGGGGCGTCCGAGAGCGTGTGTCCCGTCTGGTCGCCCGACGGCCGCCGGATCGCCTTCGACTCGAACCGGTCCGACCCGGATCCCACCGACGAGGTCGGCATCAACGACGTGTTCACGATGCGCCCGGACGGGTCAGACGTCAGGAGGGTCACCGACTCCCACGGCTTCTCGGGCGAGCCCGCATGGTCGCCGGACGGCTCGCTCATCGCGTTCAGCAGCGACCGCGGCATCAGCCCGCTGCGCCAGGCCATCTACGTGATCCGGCCGGACGGTACGGAGATGCGCCGGGTGACCGAGAAGCCGCGGGGAGGCAACTGGCAAGGATCGCCACGCTTCTCGCCCGACGGCAGGAAGCTCGTGTTCACGGAGTTCCGCCCGGGCGACGGTGAGGCCGGCGTCGAGACGTCCGCGCTGTTCACGATCAACCTCGACGGCACCAGGCTGCGCCGGATCACGCCCTGGGCGACGCACCCGGGCGACGCGGACTGGTCGCCCGACGGGAAGCGGATCGTGTTCGAGACGATCTTCGAGTTCCCCAGTCGCGCCGCGAGCGTCTGGATCGTCGACGCGGACGGGGGCCACCTCAGGCAGCTCACCTTCGACAGGGTCAACTTCGACGACCCCGAGACGTTCCTGTTCGAGGGCTCCTTCGATCCAGTGTGGTCGCCGGACGGCCGCCGGATCCTGTTCAGCCACGACGAGTACGGCCCCGAGGACGGATCGACCGGCCTCCAGACGATGAAGCCCGACGGCTCTGGCCGGACGTGGGTCTCGACGGTCCACGGGGCCGAGCACCAGGTGGACTGGGCGTCGGTCCGACCGCGGCGCTGACGCGCGCATGGGCTAGCGAGGTCCTCTCAGGCCCAGGCTTCCCAGCGGGCGAACTGCTCGAACGGCACCCAGCCTCTCTTGAGGCTGGGTGACCGCACGTCCGGCAGTGGCCGACCGACCGGCATGACGCCGATGGGTGTGAACTCGTCGGGGATCCCGAGGTAGGCGCGCAGCGCGTCGATCTCGGGCCCGACGAACCCGCAGCCGAGGCCCTCGTTCACGGCGCCCAGCATGATGTTCTGCATCGTGGCGCCGATGTCGATCCACCAGAACGGCACCGGCCACTCGATCTCCGAGCCGTCCTCCTGGACCTTGTCCGGCTCCTGGTAGCGGCGGTGGTAGATCGCCTCGCTGACGCACGGAATGAACTGCGCGCCGCACTCGCTGATCCACGGGCCGAAGTCCGGCTCGTACTCCTCTTCACCGCAGATGCGCGCCACCTCGCGCCGGCGCGCCGGGTCCGTGACGACGACCAGCCGCTGCCCCTGGCTGAAGCCCGCCGACGGCGTCCGCTGCGCGAGCCTCGCGATCCGCTCGATCACCTCGCGGCTGACTCCGCCCTCCTCGAACCGACGGACGGCGCGGCGCTTCATGACGACGTCGGTGAACTCCATGGGTCCTCCCAGTCTTCGAGGGATCAATCCTCGCAGGTCCCGCATCATGGCTCGGTACCCTCGTCCCGGTCGCCCACCGTTCGGGCGTTCGCCCTACATAGCGCGCTGCTCCCGGAAGCCATGCCGATCGTCCCGAGCTTCCGCTTCGCGCCGTGACCCGTGAACGTTTGACACGCCGCTCTTACTCATAGGGGACAACCGCGCCGGCTGTGGCGCGGCGGTCCACTCGGGAGAGTCGGGTGCGAGACATCGTCGAGCAGGCGATGCGCGGCGATCGCGAGGCCTTCGGATGGCTGGTCGGCCAGACCAGTGACCGGATGTACGCGATCGCGACGCGGATCCTGCGCGACAGCGACCTCGCGGAGGACGCCCTGCAAGGCGCCCTCATCAACGCCTGGCGCCAGCTCCCGACGCTCCGGGACCCGGATCGCTTCGAAGCCTGGGTCCGCAAGCTGCTCGTCCACGCCTGCTACGCCGAGGCCAGGCGTCGCCGGACGTGGACAGCGAACGTACGGGTTCTGCCGGTCGACGGGCCGGCGGCTCCCGACGCATCGATCTCCGTCGTCGACCGCGACGCGCTCGACCGGGCGTTCCGACGCCTCACCGTCGAGCAGCGTGCGGTCTTCGTGCTGCACCACCACCTCGGGCTGCCCCTCGTCGAGATCGCCGAGACGCTCGGTGTCCCCGCCGGGACCGCCCGCTCGAGATTGCATTACGCGACCAGGGCGCTGCGCGCAGCCATCGAGGCTGACGCCGCGCCGGTCGTTCCCGAAGGACGGATGGCATGACCAAGGATCGCGACTTCGACCGGATCGCTCGAGCCTGGCTCGACCTGATGCCCGACGAAGCCCCGGACCGAACGGTCGCCGCCGTCCTCCACGCCGTCGACGCGACGCCGCAGGTGCGGCGGACGTGGGGACGGCTGACTTGGAGGTCAATCGCCATGAACCGCACGGCCTTCGTGCTCGGCGCGGCGGCGATCGTCGTCGCAGCCGGCGCGCTGGTGATGCTCAGGACCGGACCGACGTCGAACGTCGGTTCGCCGCCGACGCCGAGCGCGACGATCCCGCCGAGCCCATCGCCGGCCGGCGCCGCCGCCCCGGTGCCGGGCGAGCTGCAGGCAATCTGGATGGGCGAACATCGCGACCTTGTCGCGCCAGACGCAGGCAGCTTGATCGAGTTCCGCGAGAACACGTTCGCGCACGCGCAATCCGCCGGCTCAAGCGTGCAACTGCTGCAGTCGACCGCCGCGGCGACGGGTGACCGCCAGCTTCGGCTCGTGTCCGCCGCCGCCGGCGACGGGTGCGAGCAGGGGGACATCGGGACCTACTCGTGGTCCCTGAACCCAAGTGGCCGGAACTTGACGGTGACGCACGAGCTCGACGCCTGCCAGGCGCGGGCCGATGCCATCGCCGGCGATTGGTGGCTGATGGGCTGCACGACGCCCGATGACAACTGTCTCGGCGCCCTCGACGCGGGGACCTTCAGCTCGCAGTTCATCACGCCACGGCTCAAGCCGGGTGAGAGCTGGAGTCCCGTCTTCGGAGCACTCACCTACACGGTCCCCGATGGGTGGGCAAACGCCTCCGACTGGCCAGAGAGCTTCGAGCTCGTGCCGGCGAGCGAGCTGCCGCCAATCGACGAGGCCAACCGGCGTCGGCACATCAATCTCCTCACGCGACCAAGCGCCATGACCCAGGACAAGCCGTGCTCCGACATGGTCGAGCCTGGCGTCGGTCGCACGATCGACGACATCGTCACCTGGCTCGGCACGGTGCCAGGGCTGATCACGACCGCGCCGACGGCGATCACGATTGACGGTCATCCGGGTCAATGGTTGGATGTCCGGCTCGACCCGGCGTGGGACAAGACGTGCGACGGCGGGTCCGGACCGATGGTCGCGTACCTGAATCCCGGGATCGCCATCAGTAGCGATGAGCGTGAACGGGTACTGCTCGTCGACCTCGGCGACGACGACGTCATCGCGATCGCCGTGTGGGCCCGCGACAAGGCGGCATTCGACTCCTTCATTCCGGAGGCGATGACGGTCATCGAGTCGTTCACGTTCAAGTAGGCCGCCAGGTCCGGATCCGCGGCCACAAGTGACACGGTCCGCGGGCGGCATTGCGTGGCGCTCGAACGGACCCCGACCACGCCCGCGACAAGGGGTGGGCCCCGCGAATCGCGCGGAGCCCATCGCGGCGCCGTCCCAACGGCTGAGGTGAATTTCCAACGCTGAGCCTGTCCCGGCCACCTATGGTGTCGGACGGCGTCCCCGATGGACGCCCGTAACGGTGGTGACGGTGGACCGCGACCTCGTCGAGGCGGCGCGACACGGCGACCAGGGAGCCTTCATGGACCTGGTCCGCTCGCGTGGTGGCCGCTTGTTCGCGATCGCACACCGGATCCTCCGGGATGTCGACCTGGCCGAGGATGCCCTGCAGGACGCGCTGGTGATCGCCTGGCGTGACCTCCCGAGCCTCCGCGATCCCGACCGGTTCGACCCGTGGGTCCACCGCCTCCTCACCAACGTCTGCGTTTCCGAGGCGACGCGCGAGCGCCGCCGGACGGCGAACCTGCGGGTTCTCCCGCTCGACGGGCCGTCGGCACCGGACGACCTCATCGGGGTGGTCACCCGTGACCAGCTCGACCAGGGGTTCCGGCGGCTGACACCCGACGAGCGCGCCGTCCTCGTCCTGCATCACTACGTCGGCTACGCCCCTACGGAGATCGCCGAGATGCTCGGCGTTCCGCCGGGGACGATCCGATCCCGAATCCATCACGCCCATCGCGCCATGCGCGCTGCTCTCGATGCTGAGGCACGCAATGCGAAGGCCGGAGGTCGGACGGCATGACCGAGCACACCGACATCGACCGCCTCCTCGAGACCTGGTTCGACGACGGCCCCACGGCGATGCCCGACCGGGTGGTCACCGTGGTCGCCGATCGCATCGGCCGCCAGGGGCAGCGACACACATGGCTCCTCGATCGGAGGCCCAAGGTGAACCTGTTCCTCAAGCTCGCCGTCGCCGCGGCCCTCGGGGCCGCCGTGCTCGGCGGTGCCATCTTCATCGCCGGCAGGCAGACCCAGACCCCGACCCCGACGCCCATCCCGGCGCCGTCGTCCTCGCCCGGCGCATCGGCCGCGGCGGCCGGCTCACCCGTCGACGACGCCTTGCGCGCGACCTGGAAGGCGTTCGCCGGCGAGAATCCGGTCCTGCAGACCGGCGCGGGACCGGTCTCGCTCCAGTTCAACCCCCTCGGCACGGGCATCGAAGCGACCAACTTCGGCCCCGGCCATGGCTATGCGAGCACCGCCAACGAGACCGGCGCTGATCGCATCGAGGTCGTTCTCGACCGATCGGGTGGCGGCTGCACGGCCGGCGCCCGCGGCGTGTACCGAGCGCTGCTCTCGGACGATCGATCCGAGCTCACGCTGATCTCGGAGTCCGAGGACTGTTCGAACCGCGGCATCGTCCTCGGTCGCGCCTGGGCCCGCTCGCTCGCGGATTCGAGCCTCGTTGGAGCCGGTGTCGTCGACGCGATCGCGCCCGCCTTCAAGGTCGCGCTTCCGGACGACTCGTACGAGACGCGGACGCTCCCCGACTTCGTCGAGATCGGCGGCACGAACGGGTCGCTGATGGTGTTCAAGAACCCCCAGCCCTTCGTCGACGCCTGTAGCACTGACGAGGAGCGTGTTCCGTGGCAGCCGGGCGCGGCCGCGTTCATCGACGCCTTCCGGGCCAACGACGCGTTCGAGGTCAGCGAGAGCACGCCGCTCACGATCTCTGGTCACGACGCCGTGCACGTCCAGATCGGTGGCAAGGCGGACTACGCCCGCTGCCCCGGACAGGAGTTGTACGAGTACACGCCGAAGAACTGCGAGTGCCACTTCGTCGTGGGCCAGGGATACGCCGACAGCATGTATCTCGTCGACATCGACGGCGACACCTTCATGTTCATCATCTCGCCGCTCGGAACGCCCGAGTCCGAGCGGCCGATCGTCGAGTCCATCGAGATCCCCTACGAGATCCCATCGCGCTGACGGCGCTGACGGAGCGGCGCTGGCGCCTTCCAGCGCCGCTCTACCCTGCTCGAAAGGAGCCTCCCATGGTTCGCCGTGCCCGCCGCCTCCTCGCGGCCGGTGCCATCCTCGTCGCGCTTGTCATGACCACTGCGGGGCCCGCGTCGGCCACGCTACCCGGCCCCAACGGCCGGATCACGTTCATGCGGTTCGACGCCGACGGGCAGTTCCAGGTCTGGGTCGCCAACCCCGACATGAGCACCCAGGTGCAGCTGACCTCCGGACCCAGCGACGCCTGGTTCCCGGCCTGGTCGCCGGACGGCCGGCGAATCGCGTTCGCCAGCCACCGGACCGACCCCGATCCGACCGACGACGTCGAGATGATGGACGTGTTCACGATGCGCCCGGACGGCTCGGATGTCCGAAAGGTCACCGACTCGCGCGGGTTCAGCGGTACGCCGTCCTGGTCACCCGATGGCCGGTGGCTGGTGTTCTCCGCGGACCGCGCCGACTACCCGCGGGGCCAGGGGATCTACATCATGCGCAGCGACGGCTCGTCCGCGCCGCGCCGCATCACCACGCTGCCGTCCGGATCAGTCTGGCAGGAGCTGGCCCGATTCTCGCCCGACGGTTCGCGCATCGTGTTCAGCGAGTACCGAAACGTGTCGGTGCCTGGCGACGACGGGGAGAGCGTCGACGTCGAGCAGAGCGCGCTCCTGACCGTGCGGCCAGATGGCACCCACCTGCGCAGGATCACCCCATGGGAGCTCAGCGCCAGCGACGGCGACTGGTCCCCCGATGGGCGCCGGATCGTCTTCGGCACGAGGCCCAGGTGGGCCGGCGGTCTCCAGGAGGTGATGATCGCGGACGCCGACGGCGGGCACCTGCGGAACCTCAGCCGCGACCATCCCGTGTTTGGTCCGCCGTTGCCGGAGGACGACTACCGCGAGTCGTTCAACCCCGCGTGGTCGCCAGACGGCCGCCTGGTCGTGTTCGTGCACGCGAAATGGAACCCGACCGACGGCTTCAGGATGGGCCTCCAGACCATCCGGCCCGACGGCTCGCACCGGGGCTGGCTGTCCCAGGGCGAGGAGCACCAGCCGGACTGGGGGAGCGCGCGACCGATCCGATAGGCCCGATCGCACTCCCTTCGACGCCGAGCCCGCTCCTCCGGGCTCGGCGTCCGACTGTCCGGCGTCCTCGGTGCTCGGCGCCTGGCCAGCGCGCTGCGGGCGCGCCGCGCACGAGGTCTCTGGGACACTTCGGGCCTGTCGTCGCATCTATGGGGCATGGTGAGCGAGCTTTCGACCACGGGCCCGGTCCCCGCGTCGACCGTCGAAGCGGCCGTCGCGGGTGACGCGGTGGCGTTCGCCCGGATCGTGCGCGCCCACCACGACGACATGGCCCGGGTCTGTCGCATCGTGTGCGGTGATCCGGATCTCGCCCAGGACGCGGTGCAGTCCGCCTGGCCGATCGTCTGGCGGAAGCTGCGCACGCTTCGCGAGCCGGAGCGGCTGCGGCCCTGGCTGGTCAGCGTCGCGGTCAACGAGGCGCGCCAGCTCCTTCGCCGCGAGCACCGCGACCGAGTCACGGCAATCGAGGTGGCAGACGTGGGCTCGGACAGGAGCGATCCCGCGGCACGTTCGGCCGACCAGGACCTGCTCGCCGCCGTGCGCTCCCTCCCGGCCGACGAGCGGACGCTGCTGGCACTCCGGTATGTCGCGGGGTTCGATGCCACCGAGATCGGCAGTGCCATGGGGATGTCGGCGTCGGGCGTTCGATCGCGGCTCTCGCGGTTGATCGAGCGATTGCGAACGGAGATCGGCGATGACTGACCGGTTCGAGGCCCGACTCAGCCGACTCCTGCTCGTCGAGGCCGAGGATGTCATCCGCCCGATCGACGCTGGTGCGATGGCAGCGGCGGCGATGGGCGAGGTCCCAATGCGCCGCGGCATGCCCATGGTCGGGACCCGCGCGGCGCGGGCGCTCGTGCTCGCGGGGCTGCTTACGCTCGGGCTGCTCGCGACCATCGCCCTGCTCGCCGGCTCGCAGCGTGGGCCCCGACCGTTCGCCGGCGTGCTCGACCCGACCGGTCCGATGACCGACGGGATGCTGCAGCCGGCGACCCTGGCACGACCCGACGGCACGGTGCTCGTCGCGGGAGCCACGGCGGACATGCGGCTGCACATGGAGTCGTTCGACGCTGCGACCGGGCGGTTCACGGTCCTGCCGGGCCTCGACGACCGACGCTTCTCGCACGGACGCGACGAGCTCGGGCTCGTCCCGCTCGCCGATGGCACGGTGCTCGTGGTCATGGCCTCCGCGTCCAGCCAGAGCGGCGCGACCGAGGGCGGCTACGCGCTGCGCTACGACCTCGCAACCCGCGAAGTGCGCGAGACCGCCGGCACCTTCGCGCAAACCG
Organism: Candidatus Limnocylindrales bacterium; assembly: GCA_036520795.1. GTDB lineage: Bacteria > Chloroflexota > Limnocylindria > Limnocylindrales > CSP1-4 > CAIXZV01. Next base: position 1,703 of record DATDJA010000406.1, on the reverse strand, counting down.
ACCCGCGCCGCCTGGTCGGCGAATTCCGGTTCGCCAGTTGGCCCTGGAGCCGGCGTGCCGACGGCACGATCGCGTGGACGCCACCCACTTGGATCATGAGCGACGTGCCCGTCTACGACCCTCGTTTGAACGCGTTCTCCGTCGAGCCCGGGCCGGCCTCGCCGTTCACGTCGATCCCGCCCGAAGCTGACCCCTTTGCGACCGACCTGTACCTCGGCCCGAGTGCGATCGTCCACCTGCGCGATGGACGCCTCCTGCTCCTGGGTGCCAGCCGCGACTCCAACGCGCCGGCGGCCATGGTGGACGGCGCTACGTTCGCCGGCCACCCGCTGGACTGGCCGCTCGTCCGCGGCGGCACCTATGCGGGCGTCGTGCTTCCCGATGGCCGGGTGCTCATCGCCGGCCCCACCTCGCACGTCTTCGACCCCTCCACGGACAAGCTGGTCGACCTCGACGTCGTCGACGCCCTCTCGCCGGCGGTTCAGCTCCGCGACGGGCGCGTCCTGCTGGTCGGTGAGGCGCCGACGTCGCTTGGGTCGCCCGCCCGCTACCGGTTGTGGCAATTCGATCCTGCGACGACGACGCTGGAGCGCGTTGGACGTGGCGACGCCCCGGCTCCGACGTCGGGCTGGACGGAGTTGAGCGACGGCCAGGTGCTCGTCGTAAGCGGCTACGCCGGCACAGGCGACGCGCTGCCGCGGGACGCCTGGATCCTCCGCTAGCCAAGGCGGACTCGGTCGGCCGGTCTGACAGGCAAGCGAACCGGGCTGAACGCGTCCCGATGGCCGGATCGTGGCTGTCAACGACCGGAATCTGGCCTGGGGGACCGGATCGGCGGCGCTGGCGGTTCGCAGACCGGCCTTCGTCCCGAATCGCTGGCCTGGCAGGCCAGCGGGCCGACCGCGAGAACCGCTGATCGATTCGACTCCGGGGGGTCGAACCGATAGCATTGGAAAAACCCCCGGAGGACCTGACCCGTGGCGAAGTATGTCTTTGTGACCGGAGGAGTGACTTCCTCACTCGGCAAGGGCATCACCGCCGCCAGCATCGGACGCCTGCTCAAGGCACGGGGTCTCAAGGTCTCGGTCCTCAAGCTCGACCCCTACATCAACGTCGACCCGGGGACGATGTCGCCCTACCAGCACGGCGAGGTGTTCGTCACCGACGACGGCGCCGAGACCGACCTCGACCTGGGCCACTACGAGCGGTTCATCGACGAGAACCTGTCCCAGAGCTCCAACGTCACGACCGGCCGCATCTACCAGGCCGTGATCGCGAAGGAGCGCCGCGGCGACTACCTCGGTGGCACGGTCCAGGTCATCCCGCACATCACCAACGAGATCAAGGAGCGGATCACGCGCGTCGCGCGCGCCGGCGATCCGGACGTGGTCATCGTCGAGGTCGGCGGGACGGTCGGCGACATCGAGAGCCTGCCGTTCCTCGAGGCCATCCGCCAGATGCGCAAGGACCAGGGCCGCGCGAACGTGCTGTACGTGCACGTGACGCTGCTGCCCGCGCTTGCCGCAACCGGCGAGCTCAAGACCAAGCCGACGCAGCACTCCGTCAAGGAGCTGCGCGGGATCGGCATCCAGCCCGACGTCATCGTCCTGCGCTCGGACTCCGAGGTTCCCGACGAGATCCGCGAGAAGATCGCGCTGTTCACCGATGTCGACGTCGATGCGGTCATCCCCGCGGCCACCGCC